>CAYVCH010000060.1:0-11414 GCA_964449755.1 uncultured Actinomycetes bacterium | reverse complement strand
TCCTCCTCTTCCGCATGGAATCGACTGAGCCTGCCGTGATGATGCCGGAGCTCGGCCGATCGACCGTCCACGATGAAGGCGTCGCCCTGATCCGCGCGTGGATCGCGGGCCTTGAAGGCGGCTGCGGGTGAAGGCCGCGGGCGCGGGCGTCCGCTTCGAGCCGACGCGGGCGGCGGGGCTGGAGCGGCTGGCGGGGGACGCGGCGCCCCTGGAGGTGGCCGTCGAGGACCCGGCCGCCCCCGACCGGGAGGTGGCTCGCCTGGTGCTCAAGGCAGGGGCCATGGCCACCCGCTCGGTCACCGGACGGACCTGGGGGGCGGGCCGGCACGACGTCATCGACCCCCGCGCCGGGCGCCCAGCCACGACCGGGGTCCTGCAGGCCACCGCCTGGGCCGCCACCTGCGCCGAGGCCGACGTGCGGGCCATCGACGCCCTCCTCGCCGGGCCCGAGGCCCTCGAACGCTTCCCGGCCCTCCTCGTCGTCGCGTCCGGGGGCGTGCTGGTCGGCCTGGAGGCGGCCTCGTAGTCACCCGAAACCCCGATCCGGGCCGCGGGCATCGACACCTACCCCGGCTCAGCCCGCTGCCCGGGCCACGAGCACCGAGCAGGTCGCGTGGACCGCCACCCACTCGCTCACGCTGCCCAGCATCACGCGGGAGAGACCCCGCAGCCCCCGGCAGCCCACCACCAGCAGGTCGGCGCCGTCGCGCCGCACCCCCTCGACCAGGGCCGGTCCGGGGCGGCCCAGGGCCGTCCGCTGGATCGGCCGGGTCCCGAGCTCCTCGGCGAGGGCGACGGCCGGACGGAGGACCTCGGCGGCCTCGGCCCCGGACCCCTCCGTCCACCGCACAGCCACGTCGAGGGCGGGCGTCACGTGGGCCAGGCGCAGCTCGGCCCGGGCCAGGCGGGCCAGGGTCGCCGCCTGCCCCACGGCCTCCAGGGCGTCGGGCGAGCCGTCCACCCCCACCAGGATGCGGCGGGGGAAGGGACCCCGCCCCGCCCACGCCGGCCGCCGGGCCACCAGGACCGAGCAGGGGGCGTCCCGCAGGACCCGGGCGGCCACGCGCCCGACGCGAGCCGGCAGCCCCAGGAGGCTGGCGTCGGGGCCCACGCAGAGGAGGCCGGCGCCCCGCTCCCTGGCCTCCCGGGAGAGCACCTCGGCGGGGTCTCCCGCCAGCAGCCGAGCCTCCGCCTGCACCCGCTCCGACCCCGCCACCTCCAGGGCATGGGCCAGGATCCGGTCCCCCCGGGCGCCGAGATCCTCCTCGGGGGGGCCCGGGTGGGGCCGCCCGACGTCGATGACGTGGATGACCTCCAGCTCGCCCCCGAGGGCGGCGAGCTGGGCGGCCTGGCGGACGGCCTCTCCCGCCCGGGGGCCGCCGTCGGTGCCCACCAGGATCCGCTGCGGGCCCCGCCGGGGCCGAGCTGCGGTCAGCTCCGCGGCGTCCCGAGGCCCACCCACGGCCACGGCCCCTCCGACCGGACGCCGTCGTTGTCCAGCTCGTAGGACAGCCGGTCCTGCACCCCCACGACGCCGTCGACCCCCCGCACCATCTCCACCAGGACCCGGATGAGGCCGCGGCGCTCCAGCTGCCCCTCGAGGGTCACCACGCCGTCGCGCACGCGGACCCGGACGCGGTCCGGGTCGATCCACAGGGCCCGCCGGATGACGTCCTCGCTGACCTCGCGCTCGATTTCGTCGTCGGGCCGCAGGAACACCTTCAGCAGGTCGGCCCGGGAGACGATCCCCACCACGCGACCCTCCTCGTCCACCACCGGCACGCGCTTCACCCCCCGCCGGTGCATCAGCCGGGCAGCCACGGACAGGGAGGCGTCGGGGCCGGTGATGACCACCGGGGTGGTCATGAGCTGGGAGGCCACCAGACCCTCCGCCTTCTCCCGCTCCAGACGGCGGCGAGGCCCCTCCAGCAGCCGCCGGCCGCCCTCGGGACGGCCCTCCTTGAGCAGCAGGTCGGCCTCGGACACGATGCCCACCAGCCGACCGTCCCCGCGCACGACCGGGAGCGCGCTCACCCGGTACTCCTGCATGAGCCGGGCGATCTCCTTGAAGGGCGCCCACTCGTCCACGACGACGACCGCCCGCGTCATGACGTCCCGTACCGTCTTCCGCCTCATCCCGTGGGCCACCGTACGGGCCCGGCACGCCGCCCCCCAGGGCCAGTGGACCCCCGCCGCTGGGTCCCCCCGGCCCCGGCCCCAGCCCGCCCCCGGCCGGTGGACCCAGGGGACCCGGGTCCATCGGCCCGGGCGCCACCGGCCCCGTGGGGCTACCCTGCGCCGGAGGCAACAGGCCCCACCACGCGCCGGGGCAGCCGATCCTCCCTCCCGGCCCCGGCGATCCGCTACCGCCCGCCAGGGCGGTAGCGCGCGCCGGCCCGCCGTCCGGGCGGTAGGCTGATCCCGGATGCGAGCGGGGCCCGGAGACCACGACAGCCGTAGCGCCGGCGCCGCCCGGATGCTGATCGAGGCCGGGCTGGCCCTCTCCTCGGAGCTCTCCCTGGAGGCCATCCTCGCCCGCATCGTGGAGCTGGCCGCCGAGATCACCGGGGCCCGCTACGGGGCCCTGGGGGTCCTGGGGGAGGACGGGCGCATCGCCCAGTTCGTCACCACCGGGATCACCGACGAGCAGCGCCGGTCCATCGGACGGCTCCCCGAGGGCAAGGGCATCCTCGGCATCCTGGTGCGGGAGCGCCGGGTGGTCCGCATCCGCGACGTCGGAGCCGACCCTCGGTCGGCCGGGTTCCCCCCCAACCACCCCGTCATGCGCTCCTTCCTCGGAGCACCCATCCTGTCCCGGGGCCGGGTCTTCGGGAACCTCTACCTCACCGACAAGCGCGGCGCCCCCGAGTTCACCGAGGACGACGAGCGGGCCGTGGAGGTCCTGGCCACCCAGGCCGGCGTGGCCATCGACAACGCCCGCCTCTACGAGGAGGCCACCCGCCGGGAGCGCTGGCTCGAGGCAGTGCACGAGATCACGACCCAGGTCCTCGGGGGAGCGGACGCCCGGGAGACCCTCCACACGATCGCCCGGCGGGCCAGGGAGCTGGCCAACGCGGACCTGGCCACCATCGCGGTCCCCACGGACGATGGCGACCGGCTGGTGCTGGAGGCGGCCGTCGGCAGCCACGCGGACCGGCTGCGAGGCACCGTCTTCCCCCTGGAGGGGTCGGTCTCGGGAGAGGTCATCCGGTTCGCCCGGGCCGCCATCCTGGAGGACGCCTCGAAGGACCCCCGCGTCTGCCAGCCGGTGGTCCGCCTCGGCGCCGTCGGGCCGGCCATGTTCGTCCCCCTCTCGGCCCGAGGGAAGGCCTTCGGGACCCTCCTGGTGGCCAGGATCCGGGACGGGCCGCCCTTCGCGGAACGGGACCTGGCGCTCGTGGAGACCTTCGCGGGCCAGGCCGCCGTCGCCCTCGAGTACGAGCGGGCCCGGCGCGAGGTGGAGCGCCTCATCGTTCTCGAGGATCGGGAGCGGATCGCCCGGGAGCTGCACGACGGCGTGATCCAGTCCCTGTTCGCCGTGGGCATGGGGCTCCAGGCGACCGCTGGCCTCGCCAACGACCCCGAGGTCGCCCGACGCATCGAGGACGCCACGGCTGACCTGGACCGGGTCATCCGGGACCTGCGCAACTACATCTTCGGGCTGCGCCCCGGGATCCTGGCCGACCGCCAGCTCGAGCAGGCCCTGGGGGAGATGGCCAAGGACTTCGAGGAGCGCACCGGCGTGGTGACCGTGGCGGAGGTGGACCCCCAGGTGGCCGCCGAGCTCGCCTCCCGGGCCGCCGACGTCGTGCAGATGGCCCGGGAGGCCCTCTCGAACGTGGGGCGCCACGCCGGCGCGGCGACCTGCCGCCTCCGCCTGCAGCGGGACGGTGACCGGGCGGTGTTGGAGGTGGACGACGACGGCTGCGGCTTCGACCCGGCCGCCCCCGACCGTCGCGGGCAGGGCCTGGAGAACCTGCGCCGCCGGGCGCGGGACCTGGCGGGCGAGGCGGTCATCGACAGCGCCCCGGGCAACGGGACCACGGTCCGGATCTCCCTCCCCCTCTGAGGGCCCCGGCCCCCGGCGACGGCGGCCTCAGCCGGCCGCCGGCTCGGAGGAGGCCGCCGAGGCGAGCAGGTGTTGCACGGCGCGCACCATGGCCTCCGCCGGTGGGCGGCGCTCGAGGACCACCACCGGCTCCTCGCCGTAGATGTCCACCATCCGCTTCCCGGCGCCCAGGGCCACCACGGGCCGGCCAGCGGCGACGTACAGCTCCAGCAGCTCCTCGGCGGGGGTGCCGGCGAGGACGGTGTCGCTCTCCAGCCACAGGTCGAGGACGACCACGTCGGCCGAGGCCACCAGGGGGCAGGCTCCCTGCCGACTGCCGACGCAGGTGTAGTCGGGGGGCATGGGCCCCGGGCACAGGAGCACGTCGAACCCGGCCCTCTCCAGCTCGTCGCCGAGGCGACCCCGCTCCCCGGCATCCGCCTCCACGACGAGCACGGCCGTGCGCCGGCCCCGCGGGCCCTGCATGGGCCGAGTCTGCGCGGGGGGGTGGCGGCCCGTCGGGTGGCGGATGACCCCCCGGGGCCGGGACCTTCGGCCCTGGGGCCCGGCGGCCCCGTGCCCCGATCATGCAGGCGGATGTTCGTCCGGTACTTCGCGGAGCTGGCCCTCCCCTTCGAGCGGGTGGAGCCGGAGCTTCTGCGCGAGCCGGCGGAGTGGATCCCGGGAGCCGTCCGCCAGGCCGAGGACCGCCGGGACCGCCTGCTCGCTGCGGTGGGCTTCGGCGAGGCGGTCCGCGTCGACAAGCGGGTGGAGGTGTCCTTCGGCCAGCCCCTGCGGACGGCCTCGCGGACGGTCCTGCCGATGAAGTGGGAGGCCACGGGCGTCACCCCCCTGTTCCCCACCCTGGACGCCGACATCGAGGTCGCGCCCCTCGGCCCCGAGCGCACGCAGCTCGCCATCAGCGCCAGGTACGTGCCGCCCCTGGGCGCCGTCGGTCGGGCCATCGACCGGGCGTTGCTGCACCGGGTGGCCGAGGCGACGGTGAAGGACTTCCTGGACCGGGCGGCCCACTCCCTCTCCAAGCGGGTCGCCGCGGCCCACTGACGCATCGGGTGCCGGGCCCGATACCATACGCCCGTGGGCACGCCGCCCCTGCGGGTCATGCTGGTGGACGACCACGAGGTGGTCCGGGCGGGACTCCGCGCCCTCATCCAGGCCACCGAGGACGTCATCGTGACGGCCGAGGCCGGTACCGTGAAGGAGGCCATCGAGGAGGCCGACCGAAGCCGGCCCGACGTCGTCATCATGGACGTGCGCCTCGCCGACGGGAGCGGCATCGAGGCCACCCGCGAGATCCGGACCCGGCACCCCAGGACGAAGGTGATCATGCTCACCTCCTTCGCCGACGACGAGGCCCTGTTCGCCTCGATCATGGCCGGGGCCTCCGGCTACGTGCTGAAGCAGGTGAAGAGCGGCGAGCTGCTCCGCGCCATCCGCACCGTGGGCAAGGGCGACAGCCTCCTCGACCCTGCCGTCACCAACGCCGTCTTGGACCGGCTGCGCCGGGGGAAGCACCTGATCAAGGACGAGAAGCTGGCGCGCCTCTCGCCCCAGGAGGAGCGCATCCTGGCCCTGGTGGCCGACGGGAAGACGAACCGCGAGATCGGCGAGGAGCTGCGCCTCGCCGAGAAGACCGTGAAGAACTACGTCTCGAGCATCCTGTCCAAGCTGGAGGTGGCCCGGCGGGCCGAGGCCGCCGCCTACCTGGCCCGCCACACCACCCTGCCCGGCACCTAGCGCCCACTGGCCTCGTGGCCAGGGGAGAGCCTCTGGCCCGCGGGGCAACGGCCCCCGCCAGGCTGACCCCCGCCGGCGGCTCCGGCCTGGAGCCCCCGTTCCCCGGTGGCGGGCCGCCTCCCTACCCGCTCGCCAGGAGCTGGCGGAGCACCATCGGCAGGATGCCTCCGTGGCGGTAGTACTCGGCCTCCGCCTCGCCGTCGATGCGGGCCCGGGCGGCGAAGCTCACGGTCCGGCCGTCGTCCCCCCGGGCCTCCACCTCGACCTCCTGGCCCGGGCGCGGCCCCCCGGCCAGGCCTCGGACGGCGAAGGCCTCCCGGCCGGTGAGCCCCAGGGAGGCCGCCGACTCCCCCGCCTCGAACTGGAGGGGCAGGATCCCCATGCCCACCAGGTTGCTCCGGTGGATCCGCTCGAAGGTCTCGGCGAGGACGAACCGGACCCCCAGGAGGGCGGGGCCCTTCGCCGCCCAGTCCCTCGAGCTGCCCGAGCCGTACTCCTTCCCGGCAATCACGCAGAGGGGCACGCCCTCGCGCCGGTAGCGGAGGGCGGCGTCGTACACGCTCATCCGCTCCCCGCTCGGCAGGTGCGTGGTCCAGGGACCCTCGGTCCCCGGGGCGAGCTGGTTGCGCAGCCGTACGTTGGCGAAGGTCCCCCGGAGCATGACCTCGTGGTTGCCGCGCCGGGCCCCGTAGCTGTTGAAGTCGGGCTGGGGAACCCCCCGCTCGATGAGGTACCGGCCGGCGGGGGAGTCGGGCTTGATGGAGCCCGCCGGCGAGATGTGGTCCGTGGTGACCGAGTCCCCCACCATCACCAGGCACCGGGCGCCCTCGATGTCGCCCACCGGCGGGGGCTCGGGAGCGAGGCCGCGGAAGAAGGGCGGCTCCCGCACGTAGGTGGAGCGAGGGTCCCACTCGTACATCGGCCCCACCGGCGACGGGAGCCCGTGCCAGTGCTCGTCGCCCTCGAAGATGCGCCCGTACTCGCCGGTGAACTGCTCCGGCGACAGCGCCTCGGCCACCAGGGCCCGCACCTCCTGCGCCGACGGCCACAGGTCGCGGAGGTACACCGGCTGCCCGTCGGGGCTCACGCCCAGGGGGTCCCGGGTGAGGTCCAGGTCCACCCGCCCGGCCAGCGCGTAGGCCACGCAGAGGGGCGGCGAGGCGAGGTAGCTCGCCCGTACGAGGGGATGGATGCGCCCCTCGAAGTTGCGGTTCCCCGACAGGACCGCCACCACGGCCAGGTCCCGCTCCTGGACGGCCCGGGCCACCTCCTCCGGCAGCGGCCCGGAGTTGCCGATGCAGGTGGTGCAGCCGTAGCCCACCAGGTGGAAGCCCAGCTGGTCCAGGTAGGGCTGGAGCCCCGCCCGTTCCAGGTAGTCGGTGACCACCCGGGAGCCCGGCGCCAGGCTGGTCTTCACCCACGGCGGCGTCCTGAGGCCCCGCTCCACGGCCCGTCTGGCGAGCAGCCCGGCCGCCAGCATCACCGAGGGATTCGACGTGTTCGTGCAGCTCGTGATGGCGGCGATCACCACCGAGCCGTGCCGCACCTCCCCGTGGTCCAGGGGGACCACCCCCGGCGTGCCGACGGGGTCCACCGCTGCCCCGGTGTCCACCTCCGGCTCGTCCCGGGTGCCCCCGTGGGCCCCCCCTTCCGACACCAGGCGGCCCACCTCGTCCGGATCCGGGTCCGGCTCCAGCCGGTCCCGGAAGGCCTCGACGAAGGAGGCCCAGACCCGGTGGAGGGGCACCCGGTCCTGGGGGCGCTTGGGGCCGGCGACGCTCGGTTCCAGGGCCGACAGGTCCAGGTCCACGACCTCGCTGAAGACGGGGTCGGGGTCGCCGTCGGCGCGGAACAGGCCCTGGGCCTTCGTGTAGCGCTCGACCAGGTCCACCCGATCGCCCCGGCCGGTGAACGCGAGGTACCGGAGGGTCTCGGCGTCCACCGGCCAGTAGGCGGCCGTCGCCCCGTACTCGGGGCACATGTTCGACAGGGTGGCCCGGTCAGCCAGGGCCAGGGACGAGCAGCCCGGCCCGAAGAACTCGACGAACTTGCCCACGACGCCGTGGGCGCGGAGCCTCTGGGTGAGGGTGAGGACCAGGTCGGTGGCGGTGGTCCCCGGCGGCAGCTCCCCCGACACCCGAACCCCCACCACCACCGGTCGGGGCAGGAACAGGGGCTGGCCCAGCATGGCGGCCTCCGCCTCGATGCCCCCCACCCCCCAGCCCAGGACCCCCAGGCCGTTCACCATCGTGGTGTGCGAGTCGGTCCCCACGAGGGTGTCCGGGAACGCCACCCCGTCGCGGACCTCCACCACGCGGCCCAGGTGCTCCAGGTTCACCTGGTGGCAGATGCCGGCCCCCGGGGGCACCACGCGGAGGTTCCGGAAGGCCTGCTGGGCCCAGCGGAGCAGGGCGTAGCGCTCGCCGTTCCTCCGGTACTCCCACTCGATGTTCGCCCGGTAGGCCTCGGGGCTGGCGAACCGATCCACCTGGACCGAGTGGTCGATGACGAGGTCCACCGGGACCAGGGGGTCCACCCGGAGCGGATCCCCGCCGGCCCTGGCCACGGCCGCGCGCATGGCCGCCAGGTCCACCACCGCCGGGACGCCGGTGAAGTCCTGCATGAGGACCCGGGAGGGCATGAAGGCGACGTCCGCCTCGGCGGGCTCCGGCCATCGGGCCAGCGCGAGGACGTCCTCCTCGCCCACGCCCACCTCCCCCACCCGCCGGAGCAGGTTCTCCAGCAGCACCTTCACCGTGTGGGGCAGGCGGGCCAGGTCGGTGACCCCCCGCTCGGTCAGCCACTCCAGGCGGCAGATCTCCACGGACCCGGAGGCCGTGGCCAGGCGGCCCCTGGCCCCCGCCAGCTCGCCGGTCATGCCCGGGCCCTCCCCCTCGTCGTCTCGGTGGGGAACCCCACCCGCTCAGCCTCCGCCCGTGGGGGACCCCGAGGCCTCGGCCCGGGCGGCCCGGATGGCCTCCCGGTGGGCGAGTCTCGTCTGTCGACGGATCCTCGCCTCCCGCTGGCGGCGGGCCTCGTCCCCCGTCTCCACCACCAGGGGCGGCACCGGCCTCGGCCTGCCCTCCCGGTCCAGGGCGACCAGCACCACGTAGGCGCTGGAGGTGTGCGTGCGCTGCCCCGTGACGACGTCCTCGGCCTCGACCCGCACCCCGACCTCCATGGAGGTGCGGCCCACGTCGTTCACGGAGGCCCGCACCGTCACGATGTCCCCGATGTGGACCGGGTGGAGGAAGGACATCTCGTCGACCGAGGCGGTCACCACCACCCCCCCGCAGTGGCGGATGGCGGCCACGGCGGCGGCCTGGTCCACCAGGCGCATGATGGTCCCGCCGTGGACGATGCCGGCGGGGTTCACGTCGGCCAGCTCCATCACCTGCACCAGCGTGACCCGGGAGTCGCGCACCCGCTTCGGCGTGAGGTCCCACTCCGGCACGCCGGCCATGCTACCCGGGAGGGGAGGGGCCGCCCCGCCGCCCGGGAGATGCGGGCCCGGCGGGCACTCCCGGGGTAGCATCCAGGGACCGTGCGCCGCCTCCCCGCCCTCCCCCTCGTCCTGGCCCTCCTCGCCGCGGCCTGCGGCGTGGAGGCGCCCGGCCCCCCCTCCCCGACCCCGTCACCGCCCGGCGTCTCGCCGGCCACGCCCGCCTCGCCCACCCCGGCCGGCCCCTCGCCCTCCCCAGCCGGCCCCTCCCCGACCCCGACGGCCGTCTCCCGACCGGAAGCGCCCCCCTGGGCCACCCCCATCGACCAGCCCCTCCCCGCCGCCGACATCGCCCCCGAGCGGCTGGTCCCGCCGGGGGCCGAGGCCACCGACCTCACCGTCCTCCCCGCCGCGGGCGGAGTCCCCGAACAGGTCGTGGTGGCCTGGTCCCGGGGGGCCGACCCCTTCGCCCGTGCCCACGGCCTGGCGGTCTGGCAGCGGTTCCCGGAGCCCCCCGCCTGGAGCGTCGTCTACGCCTTCCGCGACGGGCCCGGGGACGGGGTGCTCGGCCTGCGAATCGAGGCCACCGGCGACCTGACCGGCGACGCCCACCTGGACGTGCTGTCCCGGGAGGACCTGGGAGGCAGCGGCGCCTGCGCGGTGTGGCGGGTCGTCGCCGCCGGGCCGGAGGGAACCCGGCAGGTGTACCGGGAGCAGACCTGCGACGCCCGGGTGGAGATCGGGGACGGGGTGCTGGTCGTCACCGAGGCCGTCTTCGGACCCGACGACCCCCACTGCTGCCCGAGCGCCTTCCGCACGACCACCCTCCGCTGGGACCGCCAGGGCTGGACCGTCGTCGGCCGGACCGTCGAGCCCGCGTGAGCCCGGGCCCTCAGAGGAGGACCGCGGTGCTCCGGCGGCGGCCCACCCGGTGGACCTCGATGGCGGCGGGGAACTGGTCCTTCACCCGCTCGGCATGGGTGACGACGAAGAGCTGGTGGAACCGGGGGGCCAGCCGACCCAGGGCCCGGACCATGAGGTCCTTGCGCTCCTCGTCCAGGGCGGCCAGCACCTCGTCCAGGACCAGGAGCCCGACGTCGGCCCCGGAGACCCGGGAGAGGTGGGTGGAGATGGCCACCCGCAGGGCCAGGTTGGCGAGGTCGGTCTCCGAGCCGGAGAAGCGCTCGATGGGGTGGTAGGTGTCGCCGTCGGCGATCTGGATCGTGAGGGTGTCCTGGTCGACCCGGAGGTCGTCGTACTCGGCGTTCGTGAGCTCGCGGAACAGGGCCTCAGCCTCCCGGGACAGCTCCGGTCCCACCCGTGAGACCAGGTGGTCCCGGAACCCGTCCAGGAGCATCGCCACCCGCTCCACGTGACGGGCCTCCGACCGGAGCTCGTCCACCCGGGCCGCCGTCTCCCTGGCCTGGCGCAGCTCGCCCTCGATGCCGGTGACCTCGCGCTCGGCGCCGGCCAGGGCCTCGGCGGCCTCCCGCTCCCGGCGGCGAGCGTCCTCCAGACCCGCCTCCGCGGCGTCGCGCTCGCCCATGAGCCGCGCGTGCTCCCCGGGGTCGAAGGCGAGCCCCTCCCGCTCCCGGGCCAGCGCGTCCAGACGTGCCTGGACCTCGGCGAGCCGGGCCTCGGCCTCGGCCCGGTCGGCCTCCAGGTCGGCCAGCCCGCCCGCCCGTCCCCGCAGCTCCCCCACCCGTTGGCGCATCTCGCGCTCGCGCTCGACGGCCGCCTCCAGCCCCTCCACGTCCGGAGGCTCCGCACCGAAGGGCGCCCGGAGCGCGCTCACCTCCGACCGCAGCTCCCCCACCCGCCGCTCCAGGTCCTCCCGCTCCCGGGCCGCCTCCTGGGCCGCGTCGGCCACCTCCCGGCGGCGCCGGCACTCCGTCTCGGCGCGTCGCAGCTCCCGCCGGGCGGCGTCCACCGCCTGCTGGGCCTCGGCCTCCCGCCGCCTGGCGGCCCGGACCTCCTCCTGGCAGTGCCGCAGGTACTCGCCGAAGTCCTCACCCAGGGGCCGGCCGCAGGTGGGGCAGGGCTCGCTGGGATCCGCCTCGGCGGCGCGGGCCAGCCGCGCCTCGGCGGCCTCGAGGACCGACGCCGCGTGGTCCAGCCTGGCCCGGGCCCCGGCCAGGGCCTCCCGGGCCGCCCGCTCGGCCGCCT
>CAYVCH010000059.1:0-11418 GCA_964449755.1 uncultured Actinomycetes bacterium | reverse complement strand
CCAACTTCCACGCGGCCCGGCCCCTGGAGGAGCTCATGGCCGAGCTGGAGCAGGGCGCCCGCGCCTACCTGGCGGCCGGCCTCACCACCGTCTGCGACGCCCAGGTGACCTCCCGGGAGATGCTCGCCTACCGGGAGGCCCGCCGGCGGGGCACCCTGCCCCTGCGGACCTTCCTCATGCCCCTGTCCCACCAGCTCCCCGACCTGGAGCGGATCGGCCTGGCCGGCCCCCTCGGCGACGACCGGCTGGCCATCTCGGCCCTCAAGCTCTACGCCGACGGCTCCCTCATCGGGGGCACGGCCGCCTTCAGCGAGCCCTACGGCGAGCGCGGGGAGTTCCCCGGGCTCCTCTACCACGAGCCCCACGAGCTGGCCGGCCTGGTGCGGGACGCCCACACCGCCGGCTGGCAGGTGGGGATCCACACCCAGGGGGACCGCGCCCACGGGCTCGTCCTGGACGCCGTGGAGGCCGCCCAGCGGGAGGCTCCCCGTGACGTCCGCCACCGCGTCGAGCACGCTGGCTACCTCACCTCCGAGCAGCTCCGGCGCATGGCCGACCTCGGCATGTTCGCGGTGGTCCAGCCCTCCTACCTCCGCGACCAGGGCGATGAGTTCCTCGTCCGCCTGGGCCGTCGGGCCCACCGCCTCCAGGCCCTGCGGGAGATGCTGGAGGCCGGCATCGGCGTCGTCCTCTCGAGCGACGCCTCCGTGGCCTCCTACCGGCCCCTGGTGACGGTCGCGGCGGCGGTGGAGCGGCGGACCCTGAAGGGACGGGAGATCGGCGCCGACCAGGCCCTCACCGTGGAGGAAGCCCTGCGGGCCCACACCATCGAGGCCGCCCGGGCCCTGGGGGTGGAGCACCGCCTGGGCTCCCTCAGGCCGGGGAAGCTGGCCGACGTCGTCCTGGTCGAGGGGGACCTCCTGCACGCCACCCCGGAGGCGATCCGCGAGGCCGCGGTGGGTCTCACCATGGTGGGGGGTGAGGTGGTCCACCGGGCCCGTTGACCGGCCGCTCGCCGGCCCGACGCGGGCTCAACCCAGGACCCGGCGGGCCAGGCGCCGGAGGGGGCCGGGGGCACCCCGGGCCGACGGGAGCTCCCGGTCGGCCGCGCGCACGGCCTCCCGGGGCAGCAGGTCCACGGCGTAGGCGGCAAGGACGGCGCGCTCCACCGGGACCGGCTCCAGGAGGTCGTCCACCAGGGGTCCGGCGTGCAGCTCGCACAGGGCCACCAGCTCGCCGTGGCGGAGGGAGCTCGTCCACCCCGTGGCGTGGAACAGCCCGGCCACCTCGGCCCGGGAGGGAAACCCCTCGGTCAGACACCGGGCGCAGACGAGGCGGAGGCGCTGGGGGTAGGCGAGCTCGGCCCGGTAGCCCCGGTCGTGCTCCACCACCCGCCCCCACAGGGCCACGGTCCCCAGCACCGAGCCCCGGGCCCAGCGGCCCACCTCGAGGGAGCCGGGGTCCCGCCAGGCGTAGATGCCGCAGCGGCACGGCAGGGCCGGGGCCGGCCCGTGGGCCTCGCCCCGGAGGCAGGCGGCGCGCAGGGGCTCCCGAGCCGGCCAGGGACGCCCGTCCTGGGTGAGGGACCGCAGGAGGTACCCCCCCTCGCGGGGGTCGAGGCGCCAGGCCCGCCACCCGATGATGGGCTCGGCCACGAACTCGGCTGCGAGCTCCGCCGCCCGGGCCTCGGCGACCTCCCGGGCACTGCTGGATCCCATCGGCCCTCGCCCCCATCCTACGCGGGCGGGGCGGCCGTGGGTAGGGGGGCCGGCCTCGGCTGCCGAGGCAGGCCCTGGCCCTTGCGAGCTTCCGGTGCGGGTAGGGGGCAGGGCGGGTAGAGGCGCCGGCCCCACGGGCGAAGGGGCCACCCAGGGACATCGGGCCAGGGCCGCCAGGGACCCCGCGCGGCGACGGCGAGCCACCCGTCCCGGGCGGGCGCGGGTCAGCCCCTGGGAATCTCCTTGCGGGGATCGTAGAAGGGGAGGGGTACCACCCGGGCCGGGGCGGGTCTGGCGAAGGGCCAGGCCACGTGGAGCGCGGTCCCGTGGGCGGCCAGCTCGATGGGGACCCAGGCGTAGCCGATGTTCCGCCTCAGCCGGGGAGAGTAGACCGCGTTCGTCACGTGGCCCACCTCCCGGCCGTCCTTCAGGACCGGCCAGAACTCCGTCATCTCCTCCGGCATCGGCCGGTCCCCGATCTCCACGCCCACGAGCTTGCGCTTCACGCCCTCCCGCCGGATCCGCTCCAGGGCCTCCTTGCCGATGTAGTCGGCCTCCTGCGGCTCGACCAGCCGCTCCAGGCCGGTCACCTCGAAGGGGTTGTTGGCCAGGTTCATGTCCGGCCCGTAGTTGAAGATCCCGGCCTCCATGCGGCGGATGTCCGACGGTCCGGTGGGCCGGATCTGGAACGGGCGGCCGGCCTCCAGGATCCGGTTCCAGAGCTCCTCGCCCCTGGCCGGGTCCCGGAGGTAGATCTCGTAGCCGAGCTCCCCCGTCCACCCGGTCCGGGAGACGACCACCGGGATGCCGTCCAGCTCGGTCTGGGTACACCAGTAGTAGGGGAGGCCGAGGATCTCGTCCCCGAACAGCGCCCGCATGACCTGGCGCGACTTGGGGCCCTGGACCTGGACGGGCCAGGAGTCGGCCTCCCGGATCTCGACGTCCAGGCCGGCGAAGGTCGCCACGCCCCGGCAGTACAGGAGGGCGTCGGAGTCGGCCAGGGCCAGCCAGTAGTGGCGCTCACCCAGACGCAGGAGCACCGGGTCGTTCACGACCCCGCCGTCGTCGGCGGTGATGAGGGCGTACTTGCACTGGTTCACCGCGCAGCGCTCGAGGTCCCGACAGGTGATCAGGTTCGCGAACCGGTGCGCGTCGGGGCCCGTGATCTCGACGCACCGCTCCACCGCCACGTCCCACAGGCAGACGTGCTCCAGCAGGTGCCAGTACTCCTCCTCGAAGCTCGTGTAGTAGCCGGGCAGGTACATGTGGTTGTACAGCTCGTAGGACCTGCACCCGGCCCGGCGCGTCGCCTCGAAGTACGGTGACTTGCGGTACCAGGGCCGGAAGTACAGGAACGTCCCGCCTTCCCGCTGCTCCATGGAGACCTCCTCACTCGCCGACACCCCGGCGGACCCGCGGGCGTGATTGAATCATCGTTCAAACCCCTCCGGGGGGCAACCCGGCGCGCGTGGTCGCCGGCGGCCGACGTGCCAGTAGGATCTGCCCGCCGTGACCGACCGTGCCCGCGTGGTCATCGTGGGGGGAGGGGTGGCCGGCTGCTCCCTCGCCTACCATCTCACCCGCCTCGGCTGGACCGACGTCGTCCTCCTCGACAAGGGCGAGCTCGCCGGCGGCTCCACCTGGCACGCCGCCGGCCTGTGCACCCAGTTCAACCCCGACCGCAACCTCACACGGCTCCTCATGGAGAGCGTCCGCCTGTACCGGGAGCTGGACGCCGAGGCCGGGGGGGCCGTCGGCTACCACGAGACCGGCAGCCTCCGCCTGGCCACCACCCTCGACCGCCTCGACGAGTACCGCCAGGCCCGCGGGCGGGCGAGGGCGGCGGGCCTCGCCCTCGAGATCGTGGGGCCGGAGGAGATCCGCGACCTCTGCCCCATCCTGAACCTGGCGGACGTGGCGGCGGCCGCCTGGATCCCCACCGACGGCCACGTGGACCCCTCGGGCCTCACCCACGTCCTGGCCCGGAAGGCCAGGGACGCCGGCGCCCGCATCCGCCGGCACACCCCGGTCACCGGCCTGCGGCCCACCCGCGAGGGCTGGACGGTGGAGACCGGGGACGGCGAGGTGGACTGCGAGGTGCTGGTGAACGCCGCCGGGATGTGGGCCCGCGACCTCGCCCGGATGGCCGGGGTGGAGCTGCCCATCGTCCCCCTGGAGCACCAGTACCTGGTGACCGGCCCCGTGCCCGCCCTGGCCGGTCTGCCCCGGGAGATCCCCGTGGTGCGCGACCCCGACGCGTCCTTCTACGTGCGGGCCGAGGGCCCCGGCCTCCTGGTCGGGCCCTTCGAGCCCGACCCCCGACCCTGGAGCGTGGAGGGGGTCCCGGCACAGTTCGAGAACCGGCTCCTGCCCACGGACCTCGACCGCATCCAGGGGGTCATGGACCTGGCGGGCCGGCGGGTCCCGGCCCTGGAGGAGGCGGGCGTCTCGAAGATCGTGAACGGCCCCGACGGCTACACCCCCGACGGGCGCTGCCTCATGGGCTTCGTGCCGGGGGCGCGGAACCTCTTCGTCCTGGCCGGCTTCAGCATCTTCGGCATCGTCTTCGCCGGGGGGGCCGGGAAGTACGCCGCCGAGTGGATCGTGGAGGGGCGGCCCTCGGAGGACCTCTGGCCCCTGGACGTCACCCGGTTCGGCGCGTACGCGGCGGCCACCCCCCACCTCGTGGCCCGGGCCCTGGAGGTCTACGCCCGCGAGTACGCCATCCACTACCCGAACGAGGAGCGCCCGGCGGGCAGGCCCTGCAGGACCGACCCCCTCTATGACGTGCTCCGGGCCCGGGGCGCCGTCTTCGGCGCCCGCTTCGGGTGGGAGCGTCCCCTGTGGTTCGCCCCCGAGGGCGTGCCCGCCGCCGACGAGCTCACCTTCCGGCGGCCCAACTGGTTCGGCCCCGTCGGCGCCGAGTGCCGGGGCGTCCGGGAGCGGGTGGGCGTGCTGGACCAGACGAGCTTCGCCAAGTACGAGGTGCGGGGGCCGGGGGCCGCGGCCTTCCTGGACCGGCTCTGCGCGAATGCCCTCCCGCCCGAGGGGCGGGTGGCCCTCGCGCCCATGCTCACCGAGGGGGGCGGCGTCCAGTGCGACCTCACCGTGACCCGCCTCGCGCCGGACCGCTTCTACCTCGTGGGTGCGGCGGCCACCACCGCCCACCACCGGGCCTGGATGGAGCGCCACCTGCCGGAACGCGGCGTGGAGCTGTCAGACGTGACGGAGGATCACGGGGTCCTCACGCTGGCCGGGCCGCGGTCCCGGGAGCTGCTCGCCGCCCTCACCGACGTCGACCTCTCGAGCGAGGCCTTCCCGCCCCTCGCGGCCCGGGAGGTCCGGCTGGGCGGGGTGCCGGTGCTCGCCCTGCGCGTGTCCTACGCGGGCGAGCTGGGCTTCGAGCTCCACGTCCCCATCGAGGGCCTGCGCGAGCTCTACGAGCGGGTGCAGGAGGCCGGCCGGCCCCTGGGCCTGGTGGACTTCGGCTACCGGGCCCTGGAGTCGCTGCGGATGGAGAAGGGGTACCGGCTCTGGGGCGCGGACCTCCTGCCCGACCACACCGCCCTGGAGGCGGGCCTCGACCGGTTCGTGCGCCTGGACAAGGGGGAGTTCATCGGGCGGGAGGCCCTGCTCCGCCAGCGGAAGGAGGGCATTCGCCGGTCCCTCGCCTGCCTCACCGTCGAGGCCGCCGAGGCCCTGCCCCACCGCGACGAGCCGGTCCACGCGGGGGACCGGGTCGTCGGCCACGTGGCCTGCTGCGAGTACGGGCACGTGGTGGGGGCAACCATCGCCCACGCGTACCTGCCGGTGGAGCTGGCGACGCCGGGTACCCGCCTGGACGTGGAGGTCCTGGGGGAGCGCCGCCCGGCGACCGTGGTGAGGGAGCCCCTCTACGACCCCGACGGCGCGCGGGCCCGCGCGTAGGCGACCGATCCTCCCCCCACGACCGGCCACCCGTCGGGGTCCGGGGGCGGGCCGCGAAGTCGTGAGGCGGCACCCTCCCCCCGGCCCCCTCGATGGGGCCCACGGGGGCTCCCCTACCGGCGGCGGCGCTTGCCGTCGGCGAGCACCGCCCTGGCCGCGTTGTATCCGGGCACGCCCGACACGCCGCCGCCCGGGTGCGCGCCCGAGCCGCAGAGGTAGAGGCCGCGGACGGGGGTCCGGTAGTCCGCGTAGCCCGGCACCGGTCGCATGAAGAAGAGCTGATCCAGGGCCAGCTCGCCGTGGAAGATGTGGCCCTGGGGGAGCGCGTAGATCCGCTCCAGGTCGAGGGGCGTGAGCACCTGGCGCTCGATGACGACCTCCTCGATGTCCGGGGCGAACTCGGCCAGGGTCTTCACGACGGTGTCCGCGAGGGCCTCCCGCTGCTCGTCCCAGGTGCCGTTGGCCAGGTCGTAGGGGGCGTGGCCCCCGAACAGCGTGAGGATGTGCTTGCCCTGGGGGGCCAGGGTCGGGTCGGCCAGGGTGGGCAGGACGGGGGAGATGAAGGGGCGGGTGGACCAGCGCCCGTACTTCGCCTCGTCGTAGGCCCGCTCGAGGTACTCGACGGTGGGCCCGATGTGCACGTAGGTCGGGAAGGGCAGGCCCGCCCGGTCCCGGTCGAAGGCCGGGTAGGTGGGCAACCGGTCCAGGGCCAGGTTCACCTTGAAGGCCGTGCTGTAGGTGCGGAAGGTCTCGACGTGGCGGACCACCTCGGGGTCGAGCAGCTCCCGGCCGACGAACCGCAGGTAGGTGGTCCTGGGGTCGGCGTTGGAGACCACCACGGGCGCCCGGTAGGTGCGACCGTTCGCCAGCACGACCCCCCGAGCCGCGTTCCCGGAGACCAGCACCCGCTCCACCTCGGCCTCGGTCTCGATGACGGCGCCGTGGGCCCGGGCCGCTGACGCCAGGGCCCGGGTCAGGCCGCCCATGCCCCCGCGGACGAACCCCCACCCGCCGGCCCCCTCGTGCTCGCCCATCACGTGGTGGAGCAGCACGTAGGCCGAGCCAGGAGTGCGGGGGCCGGCGAAGGTCCCGATGCTGCCGTAGTAGGCCAGGGTGGCCTTCAGCTGGTCCGACTCGAACCAGCGGTCCAGGAAGTCCGCCACCGACTGGGTCATGAGGTCCACCAGCAGCGCGGCCTCCCGGCCCATCTTCCGCAGCCGCCACAGCACCGGCCCCACGTCCCGGACCGCGCCGAGGCCCAGCCGGCCGGGCGGCGTGACCCACATGAGCTCCCGCACGAAGGCCGCCGCCCGGGACAGGAAGGCCTGGAACTCCGGGTAGCGCTGGGCGTCGCGGTTGGAGAACTGGGCGATCTCCGCGCAGGTCCTCCGCAGGTCGTCCCAGAGGAGCAGGGAGCGCCCGTCCTCGAAGGGCACGAACAGGTTGTCGGTGGGGATGAGCCGGAACCCGTGGGAGGCGAGGTCCAGCTCGCGGATGATGCGCCCGGCGAAGAGGCTGAGCACGTAGGAGGTGGTGGACACGTGGAAGCCGGGCCACACCTCCTCGGTGACGCACGCCCCGCCCACCAGGTGGCGGCGTTCCAGGACGAGCGTGCGCAGGCCGGCCCTCGCGAGGTACGCGGCGCAGACGAGGCCGTTGTGGCCGCCTCCGACCACGATGGCGTCGTAGGGGTCGTGTCCACCCATCGCGCTGCCCCTGCGCCGGCCCCGCTACCCCGTCCCCGGCCCCGCCGGCCACGGGCCGCCCACCGGCCGGGCACCTGTGTCCAACGGGCCGCCCCGCCGGCTACAGGCGCACCACGGGACAGGTCAGGGTCCGGGCGACCCCCTCCACCGCCTGAACCCTGGCCACCACGAGCTTGCCCAGGTCGTCGATGGAGCGGGCCTCGGCCACGGCGATGACGTCGTAGGGACCGGTCACCACGTCGGCCCCCGTGATCCCCTTGATGGCCGCCACCGCGGCGCCCACCTGAGCCGACCTGCCCACCTCGGCCTGGATCAGGATGTACGCGCGTATCACCGTCGTCCTCCCGGGCCTCCCGGGCCCACCACGATCCTCCACCTTCGGCCCACCTCCGTGCAAGGTGGGCAGCCCGGTGTGACGCTCGCCCGCCGGCGCGGCACCATGGCAGGGTGCGCGTCTACAACTTCTCGGCGGGGCCGGCCACCCTTCCCCTCCCCGTCCTCCAGGAGGCCCAGCGGGACCTCCTCGCCTACCCCGGGGCCGGCATGTCGGTGCTGGAGATGTCCCACCGGTCCCCCCGGGTGGAGGGGATCCTGGAGGAGGCCGAGGCCAACCTGCGGGGGCTCCTCGGCGTGCCGGAGACCCACCGGGTCCTGTTCCTCCAGGGCGGCGCCTCCCTCCAGTTCACCATGGTGCCCATGAACCTCCTCCGCGGCGCCGGGAGGCCCGCGGACTACGTGATCACGGGCACGTGGGCCCGCAAGGCCCTGGTCGAGGCCCGCAGGGAAGGCGACGCCCGGGTGGCCTGGGACGGAGCGGAGGCCGGGTACGTCCGGGCGCCGGAGCCGTCGGACCTGGACCTCGCCCCCGGCGCCGCCTACGTCCACCTCACGTCCAACGAGACCATCCAGGGCGTGCAGTTCCCCGACGGCTTCGAGCGGTCCCTGGCGGCCGCGACCCCCGCGCCCCTCGTGTGCGACGCCTCCTCCGACTTCCTGGCCCGCCCCCTCGACGTCGCCTCCCTCGGGCTCGTCTACGCCGGCGCCCAGAAGAACGCCGGACCGGCCGGGGTCACCGTGGTCATCCTCCGGGAGTCCCTCCTCGAAGGGGTCCCCGAGGGCCTGCCCGCCATGCTGGACTACCGGACCCACGTCCGGCACGGGTCCCTGTACAACACCCCGCCCGTCTTCGCCGTGTACGTGCTGCTGCTCGTCACCCGGTGGCTGCGGGACGAGGTGGGTGGGCTCCACGCCATGGCCGAGCGGAACCGGAAGAAGGCGGCCCTCCTCTACGAGGCCATCGACGCCTCGGGCGGCTTCTACCGGGGCCACGCGGAGCCCGGGAGCCGCTCCCTCGTGAACGTCACCTTCCGCCTTCCCTCCGAGGAGCTGGAGCGGGCCTTCCTGGCCGAGGCCGAGGCCCGGGGCCTGGTGGAGCTGCGGGGCCACCGCTCGGTGGGCGGCATCCGGGCCTCCATCTACAACGCCATGCCCGTGGAGGGCGTCGAGGCCCTGCGGGGGCTCATGGACGACTTCCACAGGGCCCATGCCTGAGGTCACAGGCCCGGGCTACGCCGGGCTGGGCCGGCCCGGGTTCCCCGCGCCCGACGGCGGCGCAGCGACGCCCCCGATGGCCACCCGGTCCCCCAGACGGCTTCCCCGGCACCGACTCTCCGCATATCCTTGACCTGCTGGCAAGCCAGGGCCATGGCAGCAGCCCCCGACGGCGATTCGACCCTCGGCGCGAGACCGGGCCTCGTGGCCCGGCTCGTCCGTCTCGTCCTGTTCCTCGCCGCCGCCGGGGCCGGGGGCCTGGCCCTGGCCGCGGCCCTGCTGCCCGCCTGGCGGGGGACGGCGGCCCTGGCCCGGGACCTGGAGGGCCGCTACGGCCTGGCGGACGTGGACGTCCGGATCCCCCGGTTCCCGGAGCGCTCCACCATCCTCGCCGCCGACGGTTCCGTCCTCGCCACCATCTACTTCGAGGAGAACCGGAAGATCGTCACCCTGGACCGGGTGAGCGAGGTGGCGCGGCGGGCCATCCTCGCGGTGGAGGACGCCCGCTTCTACGAGCGCAGCATCCCCGTGGACTTCCGCTCCATCGTCCGGGCGGCCCTGGCGAACCTCCGCTCCGGCCAGGTGGAGCAGGGGGGATCCACTATCACGCAACAGCTGGTGAAGCTGCAGTTCGTGGGTGGGGAGACCACCTTCGCGCGGAAGGTCCGGGAGGCCCTCCTCGCCTTGCGCCTCCAGCAGGAGTACTCCAAGGACGAGCTGCTCGAGCTGTACCTGAACCGGGTCTACTTCGGCAACGGCGTCTACGGGATCGGCACCGCCGCCCAGTTCTACTTCGCCAAGCCCGCCGCCGAGCTCACGCTGCCCGAGGCCGCCCTCCTCGCCGCCCTCATCCAGTCTCCCTCCGACTACGACCCCCTCCGCCGCCCGCAGGAGGCCCGAGCCCGGCGGAACCTCGTCATCGACGACATGGCCGCCCTGGGCTGGGTCACCCCCGCCCGGGCAGCCCGGGCCAAGGCCGCCGACCTGCGGCTCGCCCCCGACGTGGGCGTCGTCGACGAGCGGCCTCAACCGGTCTTCCTCGCCTACGTGAAGGACCAGATCCTCTCCAACGAGAACGGCTGGTTCGACCCCCTCGGCGCCACCTACGAGCAACGCCTGGAGGCCCTCTTCCAGGGAGGCCTCCGGATCCACACGACCCTCCTTCCGGCCTGGCAGCGCGCGGGGCGTGAGGCCATCGACGGGGTCCTGAACCTGCCCCAGGACCCCCAGGCCGGCCTGGTCTCCGTCGAGTCCGCCACCGGCGCCGTCCGGGCCATGGTCTCCGGCCGCGGACGACTGCGGGAGCGCCTGGACGTGGTGTGGCGGGGGAGGCGGCAGACGGGCTCCGCCTTCAAGCCCTTCACCCTCGTCGCCGCCTTCGAGCAGGGCATCCCGCCCACGAAGGTCTACGACTCCAGCTCGCCCAAGGTGATCCCGGAGTGCGGGTGGGGGCCGGGGAACCCGGTCCACAACGCCGAGGGCGGGGGCTACGGGCCCATCGACCTCTGGCGAGCCACCCAGTTCTCCGTCAACGTGGTCTTCGCCCAGCTCATCCGCGACGTGGGGCCGCAGAACGTCGTGGACGCCGCCCACCGGATGGGGATCGACTCGCCCCTGGACCCGGTCTGCGCCCTCACCCTGGGCAGCGAGGAGGTCTCGGTCCTGGAGATGACCTCGGGCTTCTCCACCCTGGCGAACGACGGGGTCCACTGCGAACCCTACGTCGTCGAGCGGATCGTGGGACCCGCGGGGCTCCTCTACCGCCACGACCCGGACGCGAACTGTCACCGGGCCATCGACGCCGACATCGCCCACCTCGTCACCGCCATGCTCGAGCGGGTCATCCAGGGAGGAACGGGGTGGCGGGCGAACATCGGCCGACCCGCCGCGGGCAAGACCGGTACCGCCCAGGACTACACGAACGCCTGGTTCGTCGGCTACATCCCCCAGGTCACCACCGGGGTCTGGATGGGCTACGCGAGGGGCCAGGTGCCCATGTACGACGTCCACGGCCAGCGGGTCTTCGGTGGCACCTTCGCCGCCCCCATCTGGCACGACTTCATGGCCAGGGTCACGGCGGGCCTGCCCGTCGTCGACTTCCCGCCAGCTCCCTTCTTCCCGGTGAGCATGACCACCGTCCCCGACGTGGTGGGCGAGACCCGTTCGGTAGCGGAGCAGGTCCTCGTGGCGGCCCTGTTCACCCCCATCGCCAAGGAGGTGCCCTCGACGGAGCCCGCCGGCGTCGTCGTCGGTCAGTCCCCTGTCGGGGGCTCCCGGGCCCCCCTGGGAAGCGCCGTGACGATCCTCGTGAGCAGCGGAGAGGCTCCGACGGTGCGGGTCCCCAACCTCGTCGGCCGCCCCCAGGCCGAGGCCGAGGCCCTCCTGGCGGGACGGGGGCTCCTCGCCGCCGTCACGACCCAAGCCGTGGACAACCCCACCCTCGACGGCGTCGTCCTGTTCCAGTCCCCGGCTCCGGGGGCCCGCCTCGAGGAGGGCGGCACGGTGGAGATCACGGT
>CAYVCH010000058.1:0-11430 GCA_964449755.1 uncultured Actinomycetes bacterium | reverse complement strand
ACTGCTGCCTCCCGTAGGAGTCTGGGCCGTGTCTCAGTCCCAGTGTGGCTGGCCACGCTCTCACGCCAGCTACCCGTCGTCGCCTTGGTGGGCCGTTACCCCACCAACGAGCTGATAGGCCGCGGGCCCATCCCAGACCGCCGAAGCTTTCCCGGCCGGGTCATGCGATCCGACCGGAGTATCCGGTATTAGCCCCGGTTTCCCGGGGTTATCCCAGTGTCTGGGGCAGGTTGCCCACGTGTTACTCACCCGTTCGCCGCTCCGTACCCGGGTGGGTTGCCCCTCCCGGGCCGATCGCTCGACTTGCATGTGTTAGGCACGCCGCCAGCGTTCGTCCTGAGCCAGGATCAAACTCTCCGTCAAGACCCCACGAACCGGCCAAAGGGCCGGCCTCGCGAGCTTCGGAGGAGCCGGGCCTGCGGGGACACTCCCCCGACCCGGCTGGTCCGGCCGGACACGTCCGGACGGATCCGACCGTCGGCTGGTTTTGGACGTAACAAACCACGCCCCCAGCTGACGGGGAACGCACTGGCTGTTGGCACACTGTTCAGTTCTCAAGGTGCGAGCAGGTCCCGCGCATGCTGCGGCCGGGATCGCGCCAAGGTCCCATGCTACCACCGGGGCTCGGGGCGTCAACCGACCGCGAACGCCCGTTCGGCACCACCCCAAGGATACCACGCCGGCAGGCCACCGACCCGGCCCCCATCCCGCCGTCAGCGGGCGCTCGCCGCCCGGACGATGCGCACGAACCGCCGACGGCCAACCTGGAGGACCCGGCCGAGCAGCTCGTCCGGGGCGAACTCCCGTTCGGGGTCCGTGACCGGCTCCCCGTCCAACCGCACGCCGCCCTGCTGGATCAGCCGGCGGGCCTCGCTCTTCGACGAGGCCAGGCCGAGCCCCCACAGCACCCGGGGCAGCCAGTACCGGTGTGCCTCGCCCCGCGCCCAGTCCTCCGCCAGCTCGATCTCCTCCACCTCCTCGGGCAGGGCCCGTTCCCGGTGCACGCGGTCGAACCGACGCTCAGCGGCCCGTCCCTCCCCCCTCCCGTGGTACAGGTCCACCACCTCCCGCGCCAGGCGGCGCTTGGCCAGGTCGGGCCGGAGGGACCCGTCAGCCAGCCGGGCCTCGATGCCCTCCAGCTTCGCCGGCCCGAGGTCGGTGCACAGGCGCAGGTACTTTCCGACCAGGCCGTCGGGGATGCGCATGAGCTTTCCGAACATGTCGTCGGGGGGGTCGGTGAGCCCGACGCAGTTGTCGAAGGACTTCGACATCTTCCGGACGCCGTCGGTGCCCTCGAGCAGCGGCATCGTGACCACCACCTGCGGTTCCTGTCCGTAGGCGCGCTGAATGTCCCGGCCCACCTTCAGGTTGAAGGTCTGGTCGGTCCCGCCGAGCTCCACGTCGGCCTTCACCGCCACGGAGTCCATGGCCTGCAGCAGCGGGTAGAGGAACTCGACGATGCTGATGGGTCGCCCCTCCCGCTGACGCTCCCGGAAGTCGTCCCGCTCCAGCATGCGGGCCACGGTGTAGGAGGCGGTGAGCCGCAGCACGTCCTGCATGTCCAGGGCGGCCAGCCACTCCGAGTTGCGCCGGACCTCGGCCCGGGAGAGGTCCAGCACCAGGCCCGCCTGGTCCAGGTACGTGCGGGCGTTGGCCTCGACCTCCTCCTCCGACAGGAAGGGGCGGGTCTCGGACTGGCCTGAAGGGTCCCCGACCATTCCGGTGAAGTCCCCGATGATGAGCACGGCGACGTGGCCGAGGTCCTGGAACTGCCGCAGTTTCCGGAGGACGACGGCGTGGCCGAGGTGGAGGTCGGGGCGGGAGGGATCGATCCCGAGCTTCACCCGGAGGGGCCGCCCGCGAGCGAGCTTCTCCGCGAGGCCCTCATCGGGAAAGACCTCGGCGACGCCCGAGCGGAGCCGGGCCAGCTGCTCCTCCAGGGGGACAGCCATGCGAGACGCGATGCTACCAGCGGCGATGCCTCCCACGGGTATGATGGCCCGGCGATGACCCGGCGCCCGGGCCCCCTCGCCCTCGTCCTGGTGCTGGCCCTGCTGGCGGCCGCCTGCCGGGTCCCGAGCCTCGAGGAGGCCAGGCAGGAGGCCCGCCCCCTGGCGCAGAGCTCGTTCCTGTTCGCCGCCGACGGCAGCCTGCTCACGGTCCTGTCCGGGCCCGAGGACCGGGTCGTGATCCCCCCGCGCGAGATCCCGGAGGTGGTGCGGGACGCCGTCGTCGCCATCGAGGACCGCCGCTTCTACCAGCACCGGGGCGTCGACCTCAAGGCCCTGCTGCGGGCGGCCTACGTGGACGTCACCCGGGGCCGCGTCGTCCAGGGAGCCTCGACCATCACTCAGCAGTACGTGCGGAACTTCTTCCCGTCGGTGGGGACCGAGGAGACCCTCTCCCGCAAGTTCCAGGAGGCGGCCCTGGCCTGGCAGCTGGAGCGGGAGCTCACGAAGGAGGAGATCCTCGCCCGGTACCTGAACACCGTCTACTTCGGGGAGGGGGCCTACGGGATCCAGGCGGCGGCACGGGCCTTCTTCTCGGTGGAGGCCCGGGACCTCACGCTGGCCCAGGCGGCGCTGCTGGCCGGCCTGATCCGCCGGCCCCTCGACTACAACCCCTTCACGCACCCCCGACGGGCCCTCGCCCGCCGCAACCTCGTGCTCGACGCCATGCTCGAGCAGGGGATGATCACCCCCGAGGAGCACGAGCGCGCCACCCTGGCGGGCCTCGGGCTCGACCCCCCGGCGGGGGGGCGGTACCCCGCGCCCTACTTCGTCGACTACGTCATCGGCTGGTTCCTCACGAACCCGGCGCTCCAGCGGGCCGACGAGGCCCTCGGCCCGCCCTGCCCGACCGACCTGCCCGAAGGCGTGCCCGACCGCCGGGCCGCCTGCCCGGAGCGGTGGGACGCGCTGTTCCAGGGTGGATTGCGCATCTACACCACCCTGTCCCCGCGCCTGCAGCGGCTCGCCGAGGAGGCCGTGCGTTCGGTCCTCGTGTTCCCCTCCGACCCCTACGCGGCCCTCACCGCGGTGGACCCGCGGACCGGCCACGTCCGGGCCATGGTGGGCGGCCGCGACTACTGGTCGCGGCAGGTCCCCTGGGCTCGGCTGAACCTGGCCACCGGCGGCAGCACCGGACGCCAGGCGGGCTCCGCCTTCAAGCCCTTCGCGCTGGTGGCGGCCCTGGAGAGCGGGATCCCGCCGGCCCGGGTGTACCCCGCGCCGAACTCGCTCCGGATCCGCCTCGACGGCGGCCAGGTGTGGGACGTCGAGAACTACGAGGGCGCCTCCTACGGGTCCCTCACCGTCGAGCAGGCCACGGTGCGGTCGGTCAACACCGTGTACGCCCAGATCATCATGGACGTGGGGCCCGAGCGGGTGGTGGAGACGGCCGAGCGGATGGGCATCCGCTGCTGCGAGCGGACGGCGCAGCCGGACTTCCCCCTGAAGCCGTTCCCCTCGGCAGTCCTCGGGACCAACGAGGTGAACACCCTCGAGATGGCGGTGGGCTACGGCACCCTCGCCACGGGCGGCTACCGCGTCATGCCGACGCCCGTGGTTCGCATCACCGACGCCCGGGGGCGGGTCCTGTGGGAGCACGAGCCGCGGCGGCGGCTGGTGGTGGACCCGGCCATCGCCACCGTGGCCATGGGCATCCTGCGGGAGGTCGTCCTCTACGGGACGGGGGTGGCGGCCAACATCGGCCGTCCCCAGTTCGGCAAGACCGGCACCGCCCAGGAGTGGCGGGACGCGTGGTTCGTGGGAGCCGTGCCGCAGCTGGTGGCCGCCGTGTGGGTCGGGTTCCCGGATTCCCAGCGGCCCATGTACGCGACCCGGATCGGGCGGGTCACCGGCGGGAGCTGGCCGGCCCAGATCTGGCGCGCCTTCATGGTGAACGCGGTGAGACCCTGGCCCCCGCGGGAGTTCCCCACGGTGGTGGTCCCGTACGTGGCGGTCCGCATCGACGTCACCCAGGGCTGCCTCCCCAACCCCTTCACGCCGCCCGGCAACATCCGCACCGTCCGGTACATCGCCGGAACCGAGCCCACGGAGGTGTGCACCGAGCCCACCGAGTACCAGCTGCTCCCGGTGCCCTCCGTCATCGGCCTGAAGGAAGTCCGGGCCACCCAGGTCCTGCAGGCCGCCGGGTTCGCCGTGCGCGTCGAGGAGGCTGCCTCGGACCAGCCCGTCGGCACCGTCATCGCCCAGGACCCCGCCGCCGGCGAGGAGGCCCTGCAGACGAGCACCGTGCGGATCACGGTCTCCGCGGGGCCGGCCCTGGTGACGGTCCCCCAGGTCACCGGCCTTGGCGCCTCCGATGCCACGGCCGCCCTGGAGGCCGCCGGCTTCGCCGTCAAGCTCCACGTGCGGGCCTGCGACCCCGGGGACCCCGACTGCGACCCCACGCCGGGCACCGTGTGGGCCCAGTCGCCCGCCGGGGGGACCGAGGCCGAGTCGGGCAGCCGGGTCGTCATCTGGGCGAACCCCTGACCCGGGCCGGCCGGCCCGGGGACACGAAGGGGTCGCCCGCCACGTGGAAGCGCCAGGGCCGGTCGAGGGCGTTGCGGATGCCCACCCGAGGCCCCGCCACCACGGGGCCGCGGGCCCCCGGCCCTTCCTCGATCCACAGGGCTCCGCCGGCCACCAGGTCCGCCCCGTTCTCGGCCCGGCCCACCGCCAGGGCCTGGCACAGACGGGCCGGCCCGGAGCACAGCCGGCGCGGGTCATCGGTGCCCCGGCGGACGGCCATCTCCCCGAGCCCCTCCAGGGGCTCCGCAGCCCGGAGGAGGACGGCGCTCCCCTCGCCCTCGCCGCCGGTCACCACGTTCATGCAGAAGTGCATGCCGTAGGTGAAGTAGACGTACAGCAGGCCGGGGCGGCCGAACATGACCTCGCTGCGGGGCGTGGGGCCCCGGTAGGAGTGGCTGGCGGGGTCGTCCTCCTGGTAGGCCTCGGTCTCCGCGATGCGCGCGGCGAGGCGGGTCCCGTCGGGGAGGACCCGGACCAGGATGTGTCCCAGGAGGTCCCGGGCCACCTCCGGGGAGGGGCGCGCGTAGAAGCTCCGAGGCAGCCGCGGAGCGCCGGCCGCCTCTGCCCCCCGGGGCCGGCCCGTGCTGGGATCGGGGGAGCCGGGGCGCCGCGGCCTCACCGCTCGGGGCGGCCCTTGCGCAGGAACCGCCGGAGCCGGGCCAGGGGCCAGGCGTTGATGACGTCGTCCCGGGTGAGCCAGCCCCGCTGGGCCGTGGCCACCCCGAAGCGCATGAAGGGCAGGTGGACCGGGGCGTGGGCGTCCGTGCTCACCGCGAACTTCACCCCGTGCCGCCGGGCCCACAGGATGTGCTCGTCCTTGAGGTCCAGCCGGTCGGGGAAGGCGTTGATCTCCAGGGCCGTCCCGGTGCGGGCGGCCGCCCGGAAGACCTCCTCGGGGTCGAACTCGATGGCCGGCCGCTTCCCGATGAGCCGGGCCGTGGGGTGGCCGATGACGTGGACGTGGGGGTTCTCCATGGCGCGGACGATCCGCCGGGTCATCTGGTCCTTGGACTGGTTGAAGTGGGAGTGGACCGAGGCCACCAGCACGTCGAAGCCGGCCAGGAACTCCGCCGGCCAGTCCACGCCTCCCTCCGGGTCGATGTTCAGCTCCGAGCCGTGCAGGAGCGTCATCCTGGGGTACCGGGCCTGGAGCCTCCGGAGTTGCTCCCGCTGGGCCAGCATCTTCTCGTCGGTCATGCGTTGCATGAACAGCTTGGGCGCGTGGTCCGTCACCGCGTAGAAGGCGTAGCCGAGGCGGGAGGCGGCGTCCAGCATCTCCTCCAGCGGAGCCAGGCCGTCGGTGAGGTTCGTGTGGGTGTGGAGGTCCCCGCGGACCTGCCTCGCCTCAAGCACGTCCGGGAGATCGCCGGCCAGGGCCGCCTCGATCTCGCCCCGATCCTCTCGGAGGGTCGGCGGGATGTGGGGGAGGCCCAGGTAACGGTAGACCTCCTCCTCGGTCTCGGCGACGATGAGCGTCCCCGTCCTCGCCCGGAACAGGCCGTACTCGTTGAGCTTCAGGCCCTTGCGGACCGCGATCTCTCGCACCCGGATGTTGTGGGCCTTGGAGCCCGTGAAGTACATCAGGGCGGCCCCCCACACCTCGGGCCGCACCACCCGCAGGTCCACCTGCAGGCCCTTGGTCGTGAGGACCGACGACTTCGTCTCGCCCCTCGCCAGCACCCGCTCCACGGCGGGCAGCGAGGTGAAGGCGTCCATGACCGGCACGGGGCGCTCGCTCGCCACCAGCAAGTCGATGTCGCCGATGGTCTCGCACATCCGGCGGAGGGAGCCCGCGTAGGTCGCCCGCCGGACGGCCCGGACCTCCTTCAGCTCGCCCAGGAGCTCCTCAGCCAGGTCCAGGGCCACCCCGAGCTGGACCCGCCCTCCGGCCTCCCGCATCTGCTGGATGCCGCGCAGGATGTTCTCCTCGGTCTTGGCCCCGAACCCCCGCAGGCCGGCCAGCCGGTGGTCGCGCACCGCGTCCAGCAGCTCCTCCACCGAGGCGATGCCCAGCTCCCGGTACAGCGCCATGGCCTTCTTCGGGCCGAGGCCGGGGATGGACAGGAGCTGCCGGACCCCGTCGGGGACCTGCTCCCGAAGCTCCTCCAGGGCGTGGATGGCGCCGGTGTCGAGGAACTCGCGGACCTTCTCGGCGATGGAGCCGCCCACGTTGGGGATGGCCAGGAGCCCCTTCAGGTCCAGGCCGGTGACGTCGGCCGGGTACCCGGCGATGGCCCGGGCAGCCTTCTCGTAGGCCCGGGGCTTGAAGGGGTCCTCCGAGAGGATGGACAGGAGATCGGCGTACTCCAGCAGGGCCGCCGCGACCTCGTCGTTGGCCCGGGGCATGCCGCGATTGTAGTCGGGCCGCCCGGCCCCCTCAGGCCCGTCCGAGGAGCCAGAGGAGGAGGGCCTTCTCGGTGTGCAGGCGGTTCTCCGCCTGGTCCCAGACGGCCGAGTGGGGTCCGTCGATCACCTCGTCGGTGATCTCCTGGCCCCGGTGGGCCGGAAGGCAGTGCAGGACGATCACGTCGGGCCTCGCGCGGGCCACCATCTTCTGGTCCAGGCGGTAGGCGGGGAACACCAGGGCTCGCTCGTCGGCCTCGGCCTCCTGGCCCATGCTCGCCCACACGTCGGTGTACAGGACGTCGGCGCCATCGGCGGCCTCGGCGGGGTCGTGGGTGACCTCCACGGCCCCACCGGTGCGGGCGGCGATCTCGTGGGCCCGGTTCACCACCAGGGGGATGGGCTCGAACCCCGGGGGCGAGGCCACCCGGACCCGCATGCCGGACATGGCCCCGCCCAGGAGCAGCGAGTGGGTGACGTTGTTCCCGTCCCCCAGGTAGGCGAGGGTCCGGCCCTCCAGGCCGCCCTTGCGCTCCCTGACGGTGAGGAGGTCCGCCAGGCACTGGCAGGGGTGCTCGAAGTCCGACAGGGCGTTCACCACCGGCACCGAGGCCGCCGCCGCCAGCGCCTCCAGCCGCTCCTGCTCGAAGGTACGCAGGACGATGGCGTCCACGTAGCGGGAGAGGACACGCCCCGTGTCCTCGATGGTCTCCCCCCGCCCGAGCTGCAGCTCGGCGGCGGGCAGGACCACCGGGTGGCCCCCCATGGACGCCACGGCGACCTCAAAGGAGACCCGGGTCCGGGTGGAGGGTTTCTCGAAGATCATGGCCACGGCGGCGCCCCGCAGCCGGTCAGCGAAGTCCCCAGGGGCGGCCTTGACCGTGGCCGACAGGTCGAGGATGGCCCGCAGCTCCTGGGGGGTGAGGTCGTCGACGGAGAGGAAGTCCCGTTCCACGAGGGCAGTCTATCCCGCGGGCCGCCCGCCGGGGGCTCAACCGGCCCGCAGCTCCGCCCCGAACTCCGCCGCCAGCCGCGCCACCACCCGCGCCACCACGCCGTCGGCCTCGCTGTCGGTGAGGGTCCGGTCGGGCGCCCGCAGGTCCACCGAGAAGGCCAGGCTCTTCCGCCCCTCTGGGACCGGCGGCCCGGTGAACACGTCGAACAGCTCGCAGGAGCCGACCAGCTCGCCCCCGGCCTCCACGATGGCCCGCCGCACGGCGCCCGCGGGAGCATCGGCGTCCACCACGAAGGCGAGGTCCCGCCGGACGGGCGGGTACCTGGGCACCTCCCGGTAGGCCACCTCCAGGGTGGCGTGGCGCCGGAGGACCTCGAGATCCAGCTCGCCGACGGCCACCCGACCGGGGAGGTCCAGGGCACCCGCCGCCGACGGGTGCAGCTCGCCCACCACCCCGGCCGCCTCGCCTCCGGCCAGCACCACCGCGCTTCGCCGCGGGTGGAAGGGGGCCCCGGGGGCCTCCCCCAGCTCGAAGGCCACCCCCAGGTCCGGGAGGACGGCCTCGAGCACCCCCCGGGCGTCGAAGACGTCGAACTCGCGCTCGGGTTCGGTCCAGGAGGGCGGGGTCCGGCCGGCCAGCCCGAAGGCCGCGTGGCGGCCCTCGCCGGCGGCGGCCTCCCGCCGGTGGAACACGGTCCCCACCTCGAAGAGGGCTGCCCCCCGGACCTGGCGGGCCAGGTTGCGGGCCAGGGCCCGCAGGAGCCCGGGCAAAAGCCGGGTCCGGAGGAACCCTTCCTCCGCCGAGAGGGGGTTCGTGATCCGCACGGCGCCGGCGTCCCCGAACAGCTCCAGGTCGGTCTGGGAGGTGAAGGACCCGAGGCGAGCCTCGCGGAGGCCGGCCCCCGCCAGGGCGCGGCGCACGCGCCGGGCGAAGGCGTAGGCGTCGGGGAGCCCACCGGCCTGCCGGACCGGCGGCAGCGCCGACGGGATGCGCTCGTAGCCCTCGACCCGGGCCACCTCCTCGATGAGGTCGGCCTCGCGCTCGATGTCCACCCGGTACCCCGGGACCTGCACCGTGATCCGGTCCTCCCGGGCCTCCGCCGCCATCCCCAGCCGCCGGAAGGCCTCCAGGGCGTCGGCGGCCGCTACCTCGTAGCCCAGGAGCATGGTGGCCCGGGAGGGGCGCATGGAAACCCGCCGTCGCTCCGGGGCGCCCCCCACCTCCAGGACCCCCGAGAGGACGCGGCCGCCGCACCAGGCCGCCATGAGCTGGCAGGCCCGGTCGGCCCCGACCGGCACCGCCTCCGGATCCACGCCCCGCTCGAAGCGCATGGAGGCTTCCGTGGACAGCCCGATCCGGCGGCGGGTCCGCTGGATGCCGCCCCGTTCGAAGTTGGCGCTCTCGAGCAGGATGTCGGTGGTCGTCTCCGAGACCTCGGCCACGGCCCCGCCCATGACCCCGGCCACGGCCACGGCCCGGAGGGTGTCGGCGATGACGAGGTCGTCCGCGGTGAGGGTCCGCTCGACCCCGTCCAGCGTGACCAGCCGCTCCCCCTCCTGGGCCCGCCGGACCACGATCCCCGGGCCCGCCAGCAGAGCCAGGTCGAAGGGGTGGAGGGGCTGCCCGACCTCGAGCATCGCGTAGTTGGTGGCGTCCACGGCCGCCGAGATGGGGCGCATTCCCGCCGCCGTGAGGCGGGCCTGGGCCCACAGGGGCGAGGGCACGTGCCGGACCCCCCGCACGATCCGCGCCAGGTAGCGGGGGCACCGCTCCGGGTCGCGGACCTCCAGGGTGGCGACGTCGTCGGCCTTCTCGTCGGGCGCCTCCTCCACCTGCGGCCGGGGCGGCCTGAGGGGGGTCCCGGTGGCCGCGGCCACCTCCCGGGCCACTCCCAGCACCGACATGAGGTCCGGCCGGTTCGGCGTGACCTCGATGTCGAGGACCGCGTCGTCCAGGCCCAGGGCGTCCTTGAGGCCCTGGCCCGGCGTCAGGTCCTCGGGCAACACCAGGATGGTCCCGTGGTCGGGGGCGATGCCCAGCTCGAAGGGGGAGCACAGCATCCCCTCGGACAGCACGCCGCGGATCTCCCGAGCCGTGAGGGGCTCCGGGAGGGTCGGCAGGGTGGCCCCGGGTCCGGCCAGAGGCACCAGGTCCCCGGCGCGCATGTTCCGGACGCCCACCACCACCTGCCGCTCCCCCGCCCCCGGCGACACCCGAGCCACGCAGAGCCGCTCGGACCCCGGGTGGTCCCGGACCTCCAGGACCCGGGCCACCACGACGCCGGAGAGGCGCTCCCAGGGTCGCTCGACCTGCTCCACCTCGGCCCCCCTGGCCGTGAGCAGCTCCGCCAGCTCCTCGGCGGACAGCTCGGTGGGACACAGCTCCCGCAGCCACGACAGGACGATCCTCACGGTGCCCGCTCCCCTCCGGGCCCCAGACCGCCGCCCCGCCCCCCGCCGCCGGGGGCACCCGCGCTCACGCCCACGCCCCCCGGAACTGCTCCAGGAACCGGACGTCGCCGTCGAGGAACAGGCGCAGGTCGGGCACCCCGTAGCGGACCATGGCCACCCGCTCGATGCCCATGCCGAAGGCGAAGCCCGTGTATCGCTCGGCGTCGTACCCGCAGTTCTCCAGGACCCTCGGGTGGACCATGCCGGCCCCCAGCAACTCGATCCAGCCGTTGCCACAGAGGGGGCAGCCGGTCCCGTCGCAGCGGAAGCACGACACGGCCACCTGGGCCCCGGGCTCGACGAAGGGGAAGTAGTCGGGGTTCAGACGCACCCGCCGCTCGGGGCCGAACAGGGCCCTGGCGAAGGCCTCGAGCGTGCCCTTCAGGTGGGCGAAGGACAGTCCCTCGTCCACGGCGAGCCCCTCGATCTGGTGGAACACCGGCGAGTGGGTGGCGTCGGGCGTCTCCCGCCGGTACACGCGGCCGGGGGCCACGACGTAGACCGGCGGGCCCTGCTGCTCCATGGTGCGGATCTGCACCGCGGACGTTTCCGTGCGGAGCAACAGGCCGGGGACGTCCACGTACAGGGAGTCCTTCATGGTCCGGGCCGGGTGGTCAGCGGGGATGTTGAGGGCCTCGAAGTTGTGCCAGTCGTCCTCGATCTCGGGCCCCTCGGCCACCCGGTAGCCCATGCGCAGGAAGACCTCGACCACCTGCTCCTCGACGATGGAGAGGGGGTGGAGGGAGCCGGGGCGGGGCCGCCGGCCGGGCAGGCTCAGGTCGACCCGGTCGGCGGCCAGGAGTCGCTCCTCCTCGGCCACCGCCAGGGCGGCCCGCCGCTCGTCCAGGGCCGCCAGCAGGGTGGCGCGCACCTCGTTGGCCCGGGCCCCCACCTCCCGTCGGTCGGCCTCGGCCAGGGATCCCAGGGCCCGCTGAACCCGGGAGAAGGGGGCCCGGCGACCGAGGACGGCCACCCTGGCCGCCTCCAGGGCGTCCAGGGAGGCGGCCCGGGCCACGAGGGCGAGCCCCCGGGCGCGTTCCTCCTCCAGCACGCGCAGGGCTTCCTCCCGGTCCATGGGTGCCTAACTCTACTTCCTCCCGAAAACCCCCTGGCCCGGTGAGCAGCCCTGTCCGCGTCCAGCGG
>CAYVCH010000057.1:0-11571 GCA_964449755.1 uncultured Actinomycetes bacterium | reverse complement strand
CACACGAAGATGGGGAGCCTCCCCCAGGTCATCCCCGGGGCCCGCATGGTGGTGATGGTGGTGAGGAAGTTCAGCCCCCCCAGGATCGAGGACAGCCCGAAGGTGATGATGGCCAGGTTGAACATGACCTGGCCGAAGGCGTTGGTCGTGGCGAGGGGCGGGTAGGCCGTCCAGCCCGAGTCCCAGCCCCCGGCGAAGGGGGCCAGGAGCAGCAGCACGGCGACGGGGGGCACCACCCAGTAGGACAGGGCGTTCACCCGGGGGAAGGCCATGTCCTCGGCGCCGATCATGAGGGGCACCAGGTAGTTGGCGAAGCCCCCCATGATGGCCGCCACGGCCACGGCGATCATGAGGATCCCGTGGAGGCTCATCACCTGGTTGTAGGCGCCCGAGCCCATGACGGTCTGGCCGGGCTGGATGAGCTCCAGGCGCATGACCAGGGCGAGGGCCCCGGCGAGGAGGAAGACGATGACGAAGGTCACGAGGTACTGCACGCCGATGACCTTGTGGTCGGTGGAGAAGCGGAGGTAGCGGCGCCAGTCGCCGGTGTCCTGGTCCGCCGGCCTCCGGCCGAACCAGTCCCGGGCCCAGGCCTCCCAGACCCCGACCCCGAGGAGCCAGCCCCCGAGGCCGAGGACGTAGCCGACGACGAACGCCCCCTGGCCGGGGATGGGGCGGCCGAGGGCCGTCGCCACCCCGGCCGTCGCCCCCCAGCCCACGCCGAACCCGACGAGGCCCCATACGAGGGCCCGGGCCAGGGGCTTCATCGCCGGCTCCCCGTCAGACGGTCCCGGTCACGTGTCACCGTGTCACCCTCCCGCGGTCTCGGCGCGGACCTCGTCGATCCAGGCCAGGAACTCGTCCTCCTCCACCACCTCCACGGGCATGCGCATGAAGCTGTGGCCCAGCCCGCACAGCTCGGCGCACTGCAGGCGGTAGGCGGGGTCGGTGTGGAAGCTGCCGGTCCGGGTCGGCGTGGCGTAGACGACGGTGGTCCGGCCCGGCACCGCATCGATCTTCATCCGGAAGGCCGGGACCCAGAAGGCGTGGACCACGTCGGTGCTGCGGACCTCGAACCGGATCCGCCGCCCGGCCGGCAGGACCATCTCGTCCAGGGTCGTGACGCCCCCGTAGTCGGGGTAGCCGACGGTCCAGCTCCACTGGGATCCCGTGACCTGGACCACGAGGTCGGCCCGGGGCTCCCCCCGGATCTCGGCCAGGCCCACGAGGCCAGGGTCGACGATGAGCAGGACCGCCAGGGCCCCGGTGACGGCGAGCCAGGGCACGTAGGCCCGGGGGCTCCCCCAGATCGCAGCGCCCAGCCCCTCGGGCCTGCCGCGAGCCCGGAACCGCAGGGCGCTGTACAGGAGCATGGCCACGACGAAGGCGAAGACCGGCACGGCGAGCCGGCCGAGGACGAGGAAGGCCCGGTCGGCGACCTCCGCCTCCCGGGCGCCCCGGGCGGGGAAGATGGGGAGGTTCCAGACCAGCACCTCGCCGACGGCCGTGAGGACGGCCCAGAGGAGCGCCACGGCCGCGGCGTCCCCCAGGCCTCGGCCGGGTCGGGTGGGTGCGGGCGCCGACATGGGCTCCGGGGTTCAGCTCACCGTGAAGGTGGCGTGCATGCCCTGCTCGAAGTGGCCGGGGACGTTGCAGAGCAGGATGTAGTTCCCGGGCTCCAGGTTCACCGTGAGGGTGGCGCTCGACCCGGGCGCGATGTCCTCGACCTCGTCCACCAGCTCCAGCCCCTCGGCCTCCTCGTCGACGACGGTGGCGCCCCCCTCCTCCGTGGTCGGCAGGTCGTCGGCGGCGAGGTCGGTCTTGAACACCACGAGCTCGTGGACGTTGGAGCCCTCGTTGGTGATGTTGAAGGTGACCTCGCCCGCCGGGGCGGAGCTCGCGTCGGGGGTCACCGACCACTCGGCGAGCTTCACGGCGATGCCACCGCCGCCCCCTCCGCCGCCGCAGGCCGTCGCCAGGGCCAGGGCGGCCGCCGTCGCCAGCGTCCCCACCACCCGTCGCATGGGCATGCTCCCCCCTCCTCCGGTCTGGATCCCCCAGCCCCCGCGCCATGCCGGCTGGGGGCACGCGGATGGTAGGGCGTCGGCGGGAGGCGGTGGCCGTTGCTGACGGAGCCGTCACGGACCTGTCATCGGCCTGACAGCCAGGACCGGGCTTTTCGTGACAGGACTGTCATGAAGCCTTCCAACGGAGGCACCGCGCGCCTACTATGGGACCCGTGCCCCGGGTGCTGGTGGTCGACGACGAGCCCAGGATCGTGAGCTTCGTCTCGCGGGCCCTGGCCGCGGAGGGCTTCACGGTGGACGGCGCCTACGACGGGGTCCGGGCCCTGGACCTGGCCCGCACCGGGGCCTACGAGCTCGTGGTCCTGGACCTGCTCCTGCCGGGCCTCGACGGGGTCTCGGTGCTGCGGGGCATCATGGAGTCCCGCCCCGAGCAGCGGGTCCTGGTCCTCTCGGCCCTCTCGGACGTGGAGAGCAAGGTGAGCTGCCTCGAGCTGGGGGCCGGCGACTACCTCCCCAAGCCCTTCGCCCTCGCCGAGCTGGTGGCCCGGGTCCGGGCCCGGCTGCGGGAGCCGGCGCCGGGCCCCGCCCCCCGGTACCTCCGGGCCGGCCGGGTGAGCCTCGACCTGGTGCGGCGGGTGGCCGACGCCGGGGAGGGGCCGGTGTCCCTGTCGGAGCGGGAGTTCCTGCTGCTGCAGCACCTGATGCTGAAGGAGGGGGAGGTCTGCAGCCGCCAGCGGCTCCTGGCCGACGTGTGGGGGTACTCCTTCGACCCCGGCAGCAACGTGGTGGACGTCTGCGTCGGGCGCCTCCGGGCGAAGCTCGGGGCCGAGGTCATCGAGACGGTGCGCGGTGTCGGCTATCGGATCGCTGCTCCGTAGGCGCTGGCCGGAGCTGGCCTGGGGCCTGTTCGCCACGGCCATGCTCGGGGTCCTCCTCGCCCTGGCCGACTTCGAGACCGTCCCCTTCCACTTCGTCTGGGTGAGCCTCACCCTCCTGTATGGCCTGCGGCCCTGGAGCTTCCGGTCCACCGTCGCCGTCCTGGCCGTCGTCTGCGCGGCGACCGGCGCGGGGCTGGCCCTGGCGGTGAGCCGGGGTCGCGCGACGGCGGACGAGCTCGCCGAGGTCCCCCTCATGGCGGCCATGTTCCTGGCCATGGTCTGGCACGCCCGCCACCGCCAGGCGGCCCTGGACGAGGCGCGACGGATGGCCGAGCGGGAGCGGCGGATGCTCCAGCGCCAGCGGGAGTTCCTGCGGTACGCCTCCCACGAGCTGAAGACCCCCATCACCGTTGCCCGGGGCCACGCCGAGCTGATCCGGCAGACCAGCGCCGACTCCCAGGCCGCGGAGGACGCCCGGGTGGTGCTGGACGAGCTCGCCCGGCTGTCCAGCCTCTCCGAGCGCCTCCTCCTCCTCGCCGCCGCCGACCACCCGGGGTTCCTGTCGCCCCGGCCGGTGCGAGCCGAGGGCCTGGTGGAGGAGGCGGAGCGGCGGTGGCGGACCACCGCGCCCCGGGCCTGGGAGTTCGTGGCCGGGACCCGGGGGACGGTCCCGGCCGATCCGGGGCGCCTGGCGGCCGCCCTGGACGCCCTCGTCGAGAACGCCGTCGAGTTCACGGCCCCCGGCGACCTGGTGCGGGTGGCCGCCCGCAGGGAGGGCGACCGCCTGGTGCTGGAGGTCGCCGACGGAGGGGTGGGGATTCCGAGCCACCGCCTGCCCCAGCTCTTCGAGCCCTTCGCCCGGGCCGACGACGGCCGGGCCCGAGCCCGCGGGGGGACGGGGCTGGGGCTGGCCATCGTCCGGGCCATCGCCCTCGCCCACGGCGGCTCGGTGGAGGCCGAGAGCGAGCCCGGGCGGGGCTCGGTCTTCCGGATCCGCCTGCCGGGCTTCCGTCCGGACGGGCTGGCCGGGGGGCGGGTGGCCCCGAGGGACGTGCCGGCTGCCCTGGCCTGACGCCCTTAGCAGCCGGACTCGTCGGGCAGCAGGGGCCGCAGGATCAGCAGGAAGGGTGCGCCCTGGCTCACCCAGGGGCTGAGCTGGTTCGAGTCCCGGGCGACCAGCAGGAGCCGGTCGAGGTCCTCGCCGAGCACCACGCCGCAGCGGGTGTCGGGCATCCCGGCGACGGGCTCCCCGTAGGCTGCGAGGGGCTCGGGGAGCGGCCAGGACACCTCGGCCTGCTCCAGGGCCGGCTCCGGGGGGCCGGGGTAGGGCCGGACGTACACGCGGAGGGCGTCGAAGCGGTAGGGCTCGTCGGCCGGGGTCACGCTGCCCCGGGGGAGCCAGTCCGACAGGGCCCAGAGCTTCTGCTCGAAGGCCAGGAGGCGCCCGCGCAGCTCGACCTCGTCCCGGCTCACGCCGGGCGGCGGGGGGCCGCCCTCCTCGAGCCCCAGGGCGTAGGCGGACACCACGGAGGTCCTCCCGGCGGCACGGACCGTGAGGGTCGCCGTGTCGGCGTCGGCCACGGTGGGCCAGTCCAGGTGCCGGTCGCCCTCGAGCAGCCCGGCGTCCCGGGCGGCCCGCAGGGCGGCCTGGATCCCGTCCTCGGTCATTCGCCCCTGCAGGAGGTTGGGCAGGGCGGGGCCGGGGTAGATTTCGATCTGCGGGCCCTCGACGATGTAGCGCCCGTCGCCGTACAGGGAGAACCCCGGGATCCGGCGAAGGGCCCACTCCAGGGGGACGAACCCGCCGCCCCGCTCGACCCTGAGGACGAGGCCCTCGGGCCCGGCGGGGTGCTCGATGGTCCCCGCCCCTGGGCCCGCCAGGCGGCCGCAGGCGGCAGCCAGGACCGCCGCGACGAGGGCCGCCGTTCCCGCCAGGGCCCGCTTCCGCGTCGTCGCCACGACCGTTGGACGCGGCCCGGCTGCCCCGGGGCTCCCGGCCGCGGGAGTCGGGGAGGCGGTAGGCTGCTCTCGTGGGCGGCACGATGCGGGCGCTGCGGAAGACCCGGCGCGGTCCGGGGGCCGAGCTGCAGGAGGTCCCCGTCCCCACCCCCGGGGTCGGCGAGGCCCTGGTCCGGGTCCACGCCGCCTCGGTGTGCGGCACCGACCTGCACATCTACGCCTGGAACGAGTGGGCCGAGGCCCGCATCCCCGGGGTCCCCTTCACCTTCGGCCACGAGGTGGCCGGGCACGTGGAGGCGGTGGGGCCGGAGGTCCACCACCTGGAGCCCGGGACCTTCGTGGCCGCCGAGACGCACATCGCCTGCGGCTACTGCACCACCTGCCGGTCGGGCCGGCCCCACGTCTGCGAGCGCCTGCGGATCCTGGGCGTGGACACCGATGGCGCCTTCGCCGAGTACCTGGTGCTCCCGGCGGGGAACTGCTGGGTCGTGGGGGAGGGGATCCCGCCGGACGTGGCGTCGGTCATGGAGCCCTTCGGCAACGCCGTCCACACCGTCTTCGGGACCGAGGGGGGCGGCGACGTCGCCACGGCGGCCGTGGCGATCCTGGGGTGCGGGCCCATCGGCCTGTTCGCTGTGGGGGTGGCGAGGGCCGCCGGGGCCCGGGCGGTGATCGCCGTGGAGCCCAACGAGTTCCGCCGGGACCTGGCGAAGCGGATGGGGGCGGACGCCGTCGTCGACCCCGGGGCGGAGGACCCGGTGGCCGCGGTGTTCGCCGCCACCGGTGGCCGCGGGGCCGAGGTCGTGCTGGAGATGTCGGGCAACCCGGCGGCCGTGGACCGGGGCACCCGCATGCTCGCCCGGGGCGGGCGGATGTCCCTCCTGGGACTCCCCGAGGGTCCGGTGGCCCTGGACCTGGCCGACCAGGTGATCTTCAAGGAGGCCCGCCTGCAGGGCATCACCGGCCGGGAGATGTTCCGGACCTGGCAGCAGACCCAGACCCTGCTCTCCGAGGGGCTGGTGGACGTGCAGCCGGTCATCACCCACCGCTTCTCCCTGGAGGACTTCGCCCAGGCCTTCGACGTCCTCGCCTCCGGCCGCTCGGGCAAGGTGATCCTGTTCCCCGAGGCAGGGGCGCCCCCGGGGAGGTGAGGGCGTGGGCGCCCTGGACTACCTGAAGGACGAGCTGCGGGCCCTGGAGGAGCAGGGGCTGCTCCTCTCCCCTCGCACCCTGGAGCGGGAGCAGCGGGCCCGCACGCGCTTCGACGGCCGCGAGGTCGTCAACCTGGCCTCCAACAACTACCTGGGCCTCGCCGCCCATCCCCGCCTGAAGGAGGCGGCGGCCCGAGCCGCCATGGAGCTGGGGGCTGGCTCGGGGGCCGTGCGCACCATCGCCGGGACCATGACCCTCCACCGGGAGCTGGAGCGCCGGTTCGCCGAGTTCAAGGCGACCGAGGCGGCCCTGATGTTCCAGTCGGGGTTCACGGCCAACGCCGGGACGGTGGCGGCCATCCTGGGCCGGGAGGACGTCATCGTCTCGGACCAGCTGAACCACGCCTCCATCATCGACGGGGCTCGCCTGTCCCGGGCCGAGATCAAGGTCTACCCGCACCGGGACGTGGAGGCCGCCGACCGCCTCCTCGCCGAGAGCGCGGGGGCGCGCCGGCGGCTCCTCATCACCGACGGGGTCTTCTCCATGGACGGGGACATCGCCCCCCTCCCCGACCTCGTCGAGGTGGCGGAGCGCCGCGGGGCCATCATGATGGTGGACGACGCCCACGGAAGCGGCGTCCTCGGCCGGGGTGGCCGGGGCACCGTGGACCACTTCGGCCTCCAGGGACGGGTGGACATCCAGGTGGGGACCCTGTCCAAGGCCATCGGGGTCCTGGGGGGCTTCATCGCCGGCCCCGCCCACCTCGTCGAGTGGTTGGCCAACCGGGGCCGGCCCTTCCTGTTCTCCACCTCGGCCCCGCCGGCGGTCATGGCGGCCTGCCTGGCCGCCCTCGACGTGCTGGAGGAGGAGGCCTGGCGCATCGACCTGCTCTGGGAGCGGACCCGGTTCTTCAAGGAGGGGCTCCACGCCCTGGGCTTCGACACGGGCGCCAGCGAGACCCCTATCACGCCGGTGATCGTCGGCGACGAGCACGTGGCGCAGGAGCTGTCCCGACAGCTGTGGGAGGAGGGGGTCTTCACCCCGGCCATCGTCTACCCGACGGTGGCCCGGGGGAGCGCCCGGGTGCGGACCATCGTCACCGCCGACCACACCGAGGAGGACCTGACGGAGGCCCTGGACGCCTTCGAGCGGGTGGGCCGGCGCCTGGGCCTGGTGTGAGGGCGACCTCGCCCCCACGTGCCCGCGGGGCGACAGGAGCTTCGGGCGGTCCCGGGCCCCGGGGCCGGCCGGCGGCCCTCGCTCAGGTGGCGGCCGAGGGACGGCGGTGGAGCTTGGCGCGCAGCCCCGTGAGGATGGCGTCGAGGCCGAACTCGAAGTCCTCGTCGGGGTCGCACCGCTCGAGGTGGGGCAGCAGCTGCGCCAGGACCGGGTAGGTGGACGCCAGGGCCGCCGCCGGGGCGGACCCGGTCGCCGGGTGGGGGTGCTCGGCGAAGAGCCCTCCCACCTCCTGGGTCACGTAGCCCATGACGTACCCGACCAGGGTCCGGTAGGCGTGGACGGTCTCCACCTCCGACAGGCGGGCTCCACGGAGGATGCCCAGGGCCGCCTCCACGGCCCGCAGGACGTTGGGGAGGGAGGCCATGTCGAGGTGCTCGGCGAAGAGGGGGAGGATGTTCGGGTGCCGGTGGAGGACGGCCCGGAAGGAGCGGGCCGCTCCCCGCAGCCGCTCCACCCAGTCGCCCCCTCCCTCCGGGATCTCCAGCTCCCCCATGACGGCGTCGACGAGGCCCGCCAGGATGTCCTCCTTGCCCCTGACGTGGTTGTACAGGGACATGGCCTCCACGCCGAGCTCGCGCCCGAGACGGCGCATGGTGACGGCCTCCAGGCCCTCCTGGTCCATGACCCGGACGGCTGCCCGGATGATCCGCTCCCTGGACAGCGGCTCCCGCCGCGGGGTGCCGGGGCCTGCCTCCGTCTCGCTCACCCCCTGGCGTATGGTAGGCCATGGGAGGGTTGACGGCTTACGCTGTACGTGTAGAATGCCTACGCCGTAAGCATACACCGTCAGCCCGGGCGGGGCTCCGTCCCGGGGGGCGCGACCGCAGAGGAGACCGACCATGGCCCTGCGCCTCGGGACCGAGTTCCTGGCCCGCGCGAGCAGCGGCCACCCCTGGAGGACCCTGGGGATCTGGGCGGCGATCCTGGCCGCCGGGTTCGCCCTCTCGCTCACGCTGCTCGGTCGGGCCCTGACCACCGACATCGAGTTCACCAACGAGCCCGAGGCCAAGCGGGCCCAGCGGCTCATCGAGGAGCGCCTGACCGGTCCGGAGCGGGTCACCGAGGTCTTCGTCCTGGGGTCCGACCGGTACACCGCGGAGGACCCGGAGTTCCGGGCCTTCGTGGCGGGGGTGCGGGGGCGCCTCCTCGCGCTGGGACCGGAGGCGGTGGAGGCGGTCGTGGGGCCCGTGGACGACGGGGGCGGGCCTCCGGCGGTGTCCGCCGACGGCCACACGGCCCTCCTCACCGCGGTCATGGCCGGTGACCCCGACGACGCGGCGGCCCACGTGAAGGACCTGGAGGCCGTGCGGGCCGAGGCCGACCGGGACCCCGCCTTCCGGGCCCTCCTCTTCGGCGACGCCACCCTCACCGAGGACTACAAGGCCGTCTCCGAGCGCGACCTGCGCCGGGGCGAGGGGATCGGGATCGTGGTCGCCCTCGTCGTGCTCGTGGCGGTCTTCGGCGCCGTGGTGGCCGGGGTCATCCCCATCGTCCTCGGGGTCTTCGCCGTCGCCGTGGCCCTGGGGCTCATCGCCCTCCTCGGCCTCCTCTTCGACTTCTCCTTCTTCGTGACCAACATGGTCTCGATGATGGGCCTGGCGGTGGGCATCGACTACTCGTTGTTCGTCCTGTCCCGCTACCGGGAGGAGCGGGCCCGGGGTCGGGACCGGCTCGAGGCCATCGGCCGGGCCGGCGCCACGGCCAACCGGGCGGTGTTCGTGAGCGGGATGACCGTGGTCCTCGCCCTCCTCGGCATGTTGGTCGTGCCCACCACCATCTTCCGGAGCCTGGCGGCGGGGGCCATCACGGTGGTCCTGGTCTCGGTGCTCGCGTCCGTGACCCTGCTGCCGGCGCTCCTCGCGGTCCTGGGTGACCGGGTCGACGCCCTCCCCGTGGTCCGGCGCCGGCGGGAGGTGGCGGCCGGGGAGCGCCGGGACGGCGCCTGGGACGCGATCACCCGGCTCGTCATGGGGCGACCGGCGGTCGCCCTGGCCCTGGCCGCGGGGCTGCTCCTGGCCCTGGCCGCGCCCGCCGTCTTCCAGCCCCAGCCGGGCGGGGAGGGGACCGGGATCAACACCGGCCTGTCGGGGATCAGCACCCTGCCCGACGACGTGCCGTCGAAGCGGGCCTTCCTGGTCCTGGCCCGGGAGTTCACCGGCGGCCTCACCACCCCGGCGCGGGTGGTCCTCCGCGGGGACGTGGCCTCGCCGGAGGTCCGGGCGGCCCTCCAGCAGCTGGAGGCCCGGGTCTTTTGGGACCCCGCCTTCGGGCCACCGGCGGACCCCGTGGTGGCGCCCGGGGGCGACGTGGCGGTGGTGGACATCCCCCTGGCCGGCGCCGCCTCCGACCCGCAGGGCGACGCGGCGGTGGCGGCCGTGGAGCGGCTGCGCGGCGAGTACGTGCCCGAGGCCTTCGGGGGCACGCGGACGGAGGTCCTGGTCGGCGGCCAGACCGCCTTCCTCAAGGACTTCTTCGACCTCACCGACCGCTACACCCCCATCGTCTTCGCCCTGGTCCTGGGACTCTCCTTCCTCCTGCTCACGGTGGCCTTCCGCTCCCTCGTCGTCCCCGCCAAGGCCATCCTCATGAACCTGCTGTCGGTGGGGGCGGCCTACGGGCTCATCGTGCTCGTGTTCCAGGAGGGGGGACCGGGGATCGGGCGCTCCCTCGCCGACCTCGCCGGCTTCCGCCAGGTGGAGGCCATCGAGGCCTGGCTGCCGCTGTTCCTGTTCTCAGTGCTGTTCGGGCTGTCCATGGACTACCACGTGTTCCTGCTCTCCCGGATCCGGGAGGAGTACGACCGCACCGGCGACAACGCGGAGTCCGTGGCCCACGGGCTGCGGAGCACGGGAGCCATCATCACCGGTGCGGCGGCCATCATGGTGGCCGTCTTCAGCGGGTTCGCCACGGGCGAGCTGGTCATGCTCCAGCAGATGGGCTTCGGCCTGGCGGCGGCGGTGTTCCTGGACGCCACCGTGGTGCGCTCGGTCCTCGTACCCTCCGCGATGAAGCTGCTGGGCGACGGCAACTGGTACCTGCCCCGGTGGCTCTCCTGGCTGCCCCGGGCGGAGGTCGAGGGCGCCTCGGGCAGGCTGGCGGCTCGCGAGCCGGCGGCCGTGGGCGCGCAGGAGTAGGCCCGCGGGACGTGAGCGGAGGGGGTGCCCCCCCGCCCCCTCCGCTCCTCCTTACCTGGTAGGTTGCCCTGGCCGGGGCGGGGAGGAGCGGGATGTCGGTGCGAGAGGAGCGCGAGGAGCTGCGGCGGACCCTGGGGCGGGTGGGGGTCTGGAGCTTCGCCCTCCAGGCCCACCCGGCGGCCACGGAGCGGGAAGCGGCCCGGGAGGTCGAGGCCCTGGGCTTCCCCGCCCTGTGGTTCCCCGAGAGCGTGGGCAGCAAGGAGGTCTTCGCCCACGCCTCGATCCTCCTGGGGGCCACCGGGGGGCTGGCCGTCTGCTCGGGCATCGCGAACATCTGGGCCCGGGACCCGGTGGCCATGGCCAACGGCGCGAAGGCCCTGGCCGAGGCCCACCCGGGGCGGTTCGTCCTGGGCCTCGGGGTGAGCCACGAGCCCTCGGTGGCCAGGCGCGGGGGCCGCTACGAGCGCCCCTACCGGCGGATGCGGGCCTACCTGGAGGCCATGGACGCCGCCCGCTACGACGGCCCCGAGCCGCCGCGGCCGGTGCCGCGGCTGTTGGCCGCCCTGGGGCCCCGGATGCTGGAGCTGGCCGCCGAGCGGGCCCTCGGGGCCCACCCCTACTTCGCCCCACCGGAGCACACCGCCTTCGCCCGGGGTGTGCTCGGCCCCGACCCGGTCCTCGCGGTGGAGCTGACGGCGATCCTGGAGACGGACCCGGCCGAGGCCCGGCGGGTGGCCCGGGGCTTCGCCGCCGGCTACCTGGAGCTGCCGAACTACTACCGGAACCTCCGGCGGATGGGCTTCAGCGAGGAGGACCTGTCGGGCGGCGGGGCCGACCGGATGGTCGATGCCGTCTTCGCCTGGGGCGACGTCGAGGCCATCCGGGACCGGGTCGCCCTCCACCTGGAGGAAGGGGCCGACCACGTCTGCGTCCAGGTCATCTCCGGGGACCCCGCCGACCCCTGCCTCCCGCAGCTCCGGGAGCTCGCCCCCGCCCTCCTCGGTCTCTCCCGGCCCGGCCGTCCACCCGCCCCCGGCGTGGGCTAAGCCCGGGAGTGCCTCCCCGGCCCGGTCCCGGGCGGCTCCCGGGCCCAACCGGGGGCCCGCCATCGCAGGGAGACCCCGCCGGGGCGGGAGGCCCGGGCCCAACCGGGGACCGTAAGCGGGCAGACCCCGCCGTGGG
>CAYVCH010000056.1:0-11690 GCA_964449755.1 uncultured Actinomycetes bacterium | reverse complement strand
GCTGCCCGCCGAGGCCGTGCGCGGCCACGTCGACTAGGCCGGCCGGCGGGCCCGGCCGCCGCCCCGCCCCGTGGCGGTCTGGCACGCGGCGCACAGCCCCGAGATGGCGAAGTGGGTGAGGTCCGGGAGGAACCCGTGGTGGTGCCGGATCAACCGCTGGAGGGCCCCGGCCTCGGCCAGGGACAGGTCGTCCTCGGCGCCGCACCGGGAGCAGGTGAGGTGCACGTGGCCGGCCTCGTGGGCCCGGTGGTACTCGGCGCCCGTCTCCAGGTGCGCGTGGGAGAGGACCCCCACCTCCTCGAGCAGGGTGAGGGTCCGGTAGACGGTGGAGGCGTTCACCCCGGGCATCGCCTCCTGGACCTTCCGCGCGATGGCCGGGGGGGAGATGTGCCCGCGGGTGCGCATCACCTCCGTGACGATGGCCCGCCGCTGCGGTGTCATGCGCAGCCCGCGGCTGCGCAGGAGCTCCAGGACCTGGTCGGAGGAGACGGCGGCGTCGACCCCGCTGGTCACGCGGGAATGGTAGCAGTCCGTTGCACCTGCAAGAAGGACCCTCCGCGGCGGGGTCGGACGGCGGCACCGCCGGGCTGCGAGGATAGGGCGACCGGACGGAGAGGATAGGGCGACCGGACGGAGGAGGAAGGCATGGGCGAGTTCGTGCGGCTGGAGGTGGAGGACCGAGTGGGGACGGTCCGGCTGGACCGTCCCCCCGCCAACGCCCTCTCCCGGCAGGTGTCCGAGGAGCTGCTGGCGGCCGTCCGCGAGGCCGCGGACCGCGACGACGTGGGAGCCGTCGTGGTCTGGGGCGGTCCGAAGATCTTCGCCGCTGGGGCCGACATCAAGGCCATGGTGGACTACGGGCCGGAGGACATGCGGGCCGACGTGGAGGTCCTGAACGCGGCCTGCGACGAGCTGGAGGCCCTGCCGAAGGTGACCATCGCCGCCGTCAACGGCTACGCCCTCGGGGGTGGATGCGAGGTCGCCCTGGCCTGCGACCTCCGCTACGCAGCCGAGGACGCCGAGCTCGGCCAGCCCGAGATCCGCCTGGGCGTGATCCCCGGGGCCGGTGGCACCCAGCGCCTGCCCCGGCTGGTGGGCCCGGGAAGGGCGAAGGACCTCATCTACAGCGGCCGGCGGGTGGGGGCCGCCGAGGCCCTCGCCATGGGGCTCGTGGAGCGGGTCCTGCCCTCGGGGGACGTCTACGGGGCGGCGGTGGCCGACGCCCGGCGGTTCGCGGGCGGCCCCACCCGCGCCCTGGCGGCCGCCAAGGCGGCCATCGCCGCGGCCCTGCGGGGAGACCCCGGAGCGGGGTTCGCCTACGAGCGCGAGGTCTTCTGCGAGCTGTTCGCCACCGAGGACCAGAAGGAGGGCATGCGGGCCTTCCTGGAGAAGCGGGAGCCCGCCTTCCGGGGACGGTAGCCGGCGGGTGCCGCCCGAGGGCGAGGGGGTGGCGGCGGGCGGAATGAACCGGCCGGGCGCGGCGTTCGTACCAGGAACGAGTCCTGTCGTGGTCCGGGCAGGAGGGGATGACGTGGCAGAGACGGCGTTCCGGGGCGAGCCGGCGCGTCCGCTACCCAGGCGCAACCGGACCTTCCCCGCCGGGCGCGTGTGCGCGGCGCCCGGCTGCGGCACCGTCCTGTCCATCTACAACAAGTGGGACCGGTGCTGGCAGCACGAGCCGGTCCACGACTACGTCTCGCGGGGCAAGCGCACCCGACGCGCGGCGGCCTAGCCCTCGGCCTGGCCGGAGCCCGCCGTCGGTAAAGGTCGGGCCCGGCGCGGCCGATCATGGTGGTGACCGCTCCCCCCGGGCGCAGCCGATGGCCAACGACCTGATCGAACCGCCCCTCGAGGCGGACTGCCCCTTCTGCGAGCGGCGCGTGCTGGTCTACGAGGACCCGCCCCGCTGCCCCCTCTGCGCCTGCCCCCTGGAGGTGGAGCGGATGCGTCCCTTCACCCTTCCCGGGGAGCCCCCGGCGGAGCCGGCCTGACGGTCCGGCCCCCGGACGGCCCTGCTCGGCGGGAGGCCGGCTCGGCGGTGGCGAGGACCGCCCGCCGCCACAGGCGGACCGAGTTCACCAGGGCCATCTCCTCGGCCCGGGCGAGGTCCGCCACTGCGATGGGGCGCTCCGCCAGCCGGCCTCCCTCCAGCAGGACCCGGCGGTAGACCCCCGGGAGGCACCCGGAGGACAGTGGCGGCGTCCACCAGCGCCCCTCGAGCCGGACCGCGACGTTGGCGACGGTGGCCTCGGTGACCTGGCCCTCGGGGTTCACGAGGAGGACGTCGTCGGCGCCGGGGTGGCGGGCGGCGGCCTGCCGGTAGCGCGCCCGGTACGTGGTCTTGTGGAACAGGAGGGGGTCCGTGGGGTCCACGGGCTCGTCGTCCACCACCACGCGGACGGGCCCCGGTGGGTCGGGGGGCAGGGGACGGGCGTGGGCCTCGACGTCCCCGCTCCGGCCCAGGGTGAGGCGGACCCGGAGCGGCCCGCGGCCGCCAGCCTCGGCTGCGCCGATGGCCTCCTCCAAGGCGGCCCGGACCGCCGCCTCGTCCCAGGGGAACCCGAAGTAGTCGGCGGAGGCGCCGAGGCGCTCCAGGTGCTCCGGCAGGAACAGCACCCCGCGCCCCGGCTCGTGGCGCAGGGTCTCCAGGAGCCGGAAGGGGGGCCGGCGGACCGTGAGCACGGCGGCCTTGTCCAGGGCCTCCCGGTGCTCCGCCTCGGGGGAGGAGCCGTACGTGATGCCTCCGCCGGTGCCGTACTCCGCCGTCCCCGAGGCCCGGTCCACCACCACCGTGCGGATGGCGACGTTGAACCGGGCCGTCGGGCGGGCGCCGGCGGGGGCCAGGTACCCCACGGCCCCCGTGTACACCCCCCGGGGCGTGGTCTCCAACGCGGCGATGAGCTGCATGGCCCGCACCTTGGGGGCCCCCGTCACGGAGCCGCTGGGGAACAGGGCCCGGAGCAGCTCGATGAGCCCCACCCCCGGGCGCAGCCGACCGGTCACGGTGGAGGTCATCTGCCAGACCGTCTCGTACCGCTCCACGTCGAACAGGCTGGGGACCTCCACGGTGCCCGGCCGGCAGATCCGCCCCAGGTCGTTCCGGAGCAGGTCCACGATCATCGCGTTCTCGGCCCGGTCCTTGACGGAGGCGGCCAGCTCCCCGGCCCTGGCCCGGTCCTCCTCCGCCCACCGCCCCCGGGCCCGGGTGCCCTTCATGGGCCGGGTGGCCACGTGGTCCCCCTCGAGGAGGAAGAACAGCTCTGGGGAGGCCGAGAGCACCACGTAGCGCCCGAGGTCCAGGTAGGCGTTGTAGGCGCCCCGCTGGGCGAGGCAGAGGTCCCGGTAGAGCGCCCGAGGGTCGCCCTGCAGGCGGGCCCGGAGCCGGAGGGTGTGGTTGACCTGGTAGACGTCGCCGGCGGCGATGTGCGCGCGGATCCTCCGGACGTCGTCGGCGTGGCGCTCGCGGGGGACCGAGGGGCGCCAGGTGGGACCCCCGCCCAGGGGAGGTCGAGCGGGCTCCGGCAGGGGGGCTGCCCGCGCCTCCCCGAACATGGCGAACCAGGCGAGGGGGAGGTCGGCGAAGGGGTCGGCAGGCTCGCGAGCGCGCACGGCGAGGTGGCGATCCAGGCCGGGGGCGGCCTCGTAGGCCAAGAATCCGGCCACCCACAGGCCTCGCCGGGTGGCCCCCCAGGCGGCCCGGAGGCACCCCACCACCTCGGCCGGGCGCCGGGCCTCCACCACGCCCACCGGCGCCTGGAGCTGGAAGCATCGGCCCCCCGGGGTCAGGTCGTCGAAACGGGCCTCCACCGCCACCCCCTCCCTCGCCCCGGAATCCTACGGGGCGGGGCGAAGGGACCGCCGTCCGGGGGACCAACGCCGGAGGCGGCCTCGGCGGGCCGCCCCTAGGATGGCCCCAGGATGGGGCTGCCCAGGCGGATGGTCGAGGACCTCCGGAGGGGCCGCCCGGTGGCGGTACCCTGGCGCGGGCCCGAGCTGCTCGCCAACCCCCTGCTGAACAAGGACGCCGCCTTCACGGACGAGGAGCGGGACGCCTTCGGCCTGCACGGGCTGCTGCCCGCCCGGGTCCTGTCCATCGAGGAGCAGGTGGAGCTGGAGCTGGAGCACGTGCGGAGGAAGCCCGACGAGCTGGAGCGGTTCATCGGCCTGGCCGCCCTCCACGACCGCAACGAGACCCTGTTCCACCGGCTCCTCGTGGAGCACCTGGAGGAGCTCATGCCCGTCGTCTACACGCCCGTGGTGGGGCGGGCGTGCCAGGAGTTCAGCCACATCGTCCGGAAGCCCCGGGGGGTCTGGATCACCCCTGACGACGTCGACCGCATCCCGGAGCTGCTCGCCAACGCCGGCCAGCCCGACGTGCGGCTCATCGTGGTCACCGACAACGAGCGGATCCTGGGCCTCGGGGACCAGGGCTGTGGGGGGATGGGCATCCCCGTGGGGAAGCTCGCCCTGTACACGGCTGGCGCCGGCATCCACCCGGCCCTGACGCTGCCGGTGTCCCTGGACGTTGGCACCGACAACGACGCCCTCCTTCGCGACCCCCTGTACCTCGGCTACCGGGCCCCGCGCCTCCGGGGCGAGGCCTACGACGCGTTCCTCGAGGCCTTCGTGGAGGGGGTGCTGGAGGTGTTCCCCCGGGCCGTGCTCCAGTGGGAGGACTTCAAGCAGCACAACGCCATCCGGATCCTGGACCGGTACCGGCACCGGGTGACGAGCTTCAACGACGACATCCAGGGGACCGCCGGCGTGGTGATGGGCGGCGTCTTCGCGGCCCTCCGCCTCCTGGGGCAGTCCCTGGACGAGCAGCGGCTCGTGTTCCTGGGCGCCGGGGCCGCCGGCATCGGCATCGCCCGGCTGGTTCGGGCCGAGCTGGAGGGCCGGGGGGTCCGCAGGGAGGAGGTCCGCCGGGCCATCGTGATGCTGGACTCGCGGGGCCTCACCTACCTGGGCCGGGAGGGACTGGAGGAGGACAAGCGGGAGTTCGCCCTGGGGCCCGGGGAGATGGCCCACTACGGCCTGGACCCCGGGGCCGGTCCGCTGGACCTGGAGACCGTGGTCCGGCACGTGCGCCCGACGGTCCTGGTCGGGACGAGCGGGACTCCGGGCACCTTCACCGAGGGGGCCATCCGGGAGATGGCCGCCCACGTGGAGCGACCGGTGGTGCTGCCCTTGTCGAACCCCACGTCGCGGACGGAGGCGGTCCCCGCCGACATCCTCGCCTGGACCCACGGGAGGGCCCTGGTGGCCACGGGCAGCCCCTTCGAGGCCGTCGAGCAGGGGGGGCGGACCCACCTCATCGGCCAGGCCAACAACGCCCTGGTCTTCCCCGGCGTCGGCCTCGGGGCCATCGTGGCCGAGGCCCGGGAGGTCACCGACGGCATGTTCCTGCGGGCCGCCCGGGCCCTGGCGGCCCTGGTGAGCGACGAGCGCCTCGCCGCCGGTGCCCTCTACCCGCCCCCCTCGGAGCTGCGGCGGGTGTCCCGGGACATCGCCGTGGCCGTGGTCCGGGAGGCCCGGGACTCGGGCGTGGGACGGGCCCTCCGCGACGAGGAGGTCGAGGAGGCCGTGGAGGACGCCATGTGGTGGCCGGACTACGCTCCCTACGTCCCGGCCCCGCTGGACACGGCGACGCCCGCGGCGTGAGGGGGCCCTACGGGCTGGCCCTGCGGGCCTCCACCCGCTCGATGAGGGCCGGGAGCACCGCGAGGACGTCCCCCACGACGCCCAGGTCGGCCACCTTGAAGATGGGGGCGTCGGGGTCCCGGTTGACGGCGACGATCCGCCGGGACTCCTTCATGCCCACCAGGTGCTGGGTGGCCCCGCTGATGCCCAGGGCCAGGTAGACCTCGGGCTTCACGGTCTTGCCCGTCTGGCCGATCTGGTAGCTGTAGGGGACCCAGCCGGCGTCGACGACGGCCCGGGTGGCGCCCACGGCCGCGTCCCCGATGGCCCGGGCCAGGCGCTCCAGCAGCCCGAAGTTGCCGGGGTCCCGCAGCCCCCGGCCCCCGGCCACCACGACCCTCGCCTCCTCCAGCTTGGGGCCGGAGGCCGCCTCCTCGTGGCGCTCGACCCGCCGGACCCGGCGCAGCCCGTCCGGGACGTCGGCGGGGACGGCCACCAGAGCGGCCGTCCCGCCCGAGGGCTCCGCCGGGAAGGACTTGGGGCGGACCAGCACGAGCTTGGGGTCGGGCCCCCCCAGGGCGACCTCGACCACCCGGGTGCCGCCGAAGATCTCGACCCTGGCCCGGTCCAGGGAGGACAGGTCGGTGGCGTTGCTGAGCAGCGTTGAGCCCGTCCGGGCCTGGAGGCGGCCGGCCACGTCCCGCGCCTCGTAGGTGGTGGGGAACAGGACGAGGTTCGGCCGGTGCTCGGCCACCAGGCCCGCCAGCACGTGGGAGGCGGGCTCCCCCAGGAACTCGGCGAAGACGGGGTCGTCGCTGGCGTAGACGGTGGCCGCGCCGTAGCTCCCGAGGACCCCGGCGGCCCCGGTGGCCCCCGGGCCCAGGGCCACGGCCTCGACCCGGTCGGCCAGGGCGCGGGCCCTCGTGAGCAGCTCCAGGGCCGCTGGGTGGACTCCCTCGGGCCCGAGCTCGGCGTAGACCCAGACCAGGGCCACTAGATCACCTTCGCCTCCGCGAGGAGGTCCACGATGCGAGCCACGGCCTCCTCGCCCGCCTCGATGACCTCGCCTCCCCGCTTCTCGGGGGCCGGCTCCACGGCGGCCACCCGCTGGGTGGGGACCAGGTCCTCGGCCCCGAGCCCCAGGTCGGCGGCGGTCAGCTGCTCCACGGGCTTCTGCTTGGCCTGCATGATCCCCTTCAGGGTCGGGTAGCGGGGCTCGGCGGCGGCCGAGGTCACCGTGACGAGGGCCGGCAGGGGGCACTCGACGACGTCGTAGCCGGCCTCCGTCTGCCGTTCGATGCGGATGCCCCCATCGGCCAGCTCCACCTTTCGGGCGAAGGTGGCCGCAGGCAGCCCGAGGAGCTCCGCCACGGTCACGGGGACGGTGCCGGTCGAGCCGTCGGTGGACTCCACCCCGCCCACGACCAGGTCGAAGGGGGCCCGGCGGAGGGCGGCGGCCAGCACCCTCGCCGTCACCAGGGCGTCGGCTCCCCGCAGGGCGGGGTCGGTGACGAGGACCCCGCGGTGGGCGCCCATGGACAGGGCTCGGCGCACGGCGGCCATGGCCACCTCCGGCCCCATGGAGACCACCGTCACCTCCCCCCCGGTGCCCTCGGCGAGCCGCAGGGCGACCTCGAGCCCGTACTCGTCGCCGGGGTCCAGGGCGCCCTCGACCCCCTCCCGCACCACGAGGTGGTCGGGCCCGAGCTCCGGGACCCCCTGGGGGTTCGGCACGTACTTGGCAAGCACGGCGACGCGCATGGCACCTCCGGGTCGGGCAACGGGGGGAGGATACAGCCAACGCCCGGGCCCCGCCCTCCGGGCGAAGGTCCCGAAAGGGGAGAGGCGGCCGCCCCTACCCGGGGCCGGCGGTCCGGCCGAGCCCCGGCGACCCCGTGCTAGCCTCGCAGGTGGTGGGCCGGGAGTCCGTGCTGGTGGCGATGTCGGGGGGTGTGGACTCCTCGGTGGCCGCCTGCCTGCTCGCCGAGGAGGGCTACGAGGTCGTCGGGTGCCACCTGCGCCTGGTCCACCTGGCGGAGGGCGTCGACCACGGCTGCTGCGGGCCCCGGGCCCGGGCCGACGCCGAGGCGGTGGCCCGGGCGGCCGGGATCCCCTTCGAGGTCGTGGACCTGACCGAGGCCTTCGAGGCGACGGTCCTGGCCGACTTCTTCGCCGAGCACGAGGCGGGCCGCACGCCGAACCCGTGCGTCCGGTGCAACGAGCATGTGAAGTTCGGGGCCTTCCTGGCTCTGGCCCGGGAGCGGGGGGTGGACCGGGTGGCCACGGGCCACTACGCGCGCACGGTCCGAGACGCTGCCGGCCGCTGGCACCTGTACCGGGGGGCGGATCCGGCCAAGGACCAGTCCTACGTCCTCCACACCCTGGGCCAGCGGGAGCTGGCGCGGGCCCTGTTCCCGGTGGGGGGCTTGACGAAGGCCGAGACCAGGGCCCACGCCCGCCGGCTCGGGCTCCCGGTGGCCGGGAAGCCCGACTCCCAGGAGGTCTGCTTCGTGCCGGGGGGCGACCACGGGGCCTTCCTCGAGACCTACCTGCCCCGCCTGGCGCGGGAGGGAGAGATCGTGGACCCCGAGGGCCGGGTCCTCGGCCGCCACCGGGGGGCCTTCCGGTACACGGTGGGTCAGCGCCGGGGCCTCGGCGTCTCCACGGGCCGGCGGTCCTACGTGCTGGAGGTGGATCCGGCGTCGAACCGGGTGGTGGTGGGGCCCGGCGAGCTGCTGGCCCGGCGCGGCCTGGTGGCTGACCGCGTGACGTGGGTCGCGGGGGAGCCGGCCGCGGATGGCCCCTTCGAGGCCGAGGTCCGGCTCCGCTACCGGGGGGAGGCCGTGCCGGCCGTGGTGGAGCCCGAGGGCGGCCGGATGCGGGTGGAGTTCCGTGCCCCGCAGCGGGCGGTGGCCCCGGGCCAGAGCGTGGTCGTCTACCGGGGGGACGAGGTGCTGGGCGGCGGCCGCATCGTCGAGGCCCTCCGGTAGGGCCGGGCGCCGGCCCGCACGCACGCCCCGGGGCGGTGGGGTTTTATCATCGGCCTACCTTCCCTCGACCGGAGGCCGGGGGACGTGCGGCTGCTCAGACGCAAGCTCAGGGGCTTCGAGGTCCAGGTCCAGGACCTGGTGCTCCACATCACGGCGCCCGAGGACGCCCTGGAGGAGGCCCGGGCCGCGGCCCTGTCCTTCTGGGAGCAGCTCCAGGCCTACTCCCTGCAGCACCCCGAGTTCGGCACCAGCAAGCGCCCTGTGGACGTCCCGGCCACCGCACCGGCCCTGGTCCGCGAGATGGCGCGGGCGGCGGCCGCCGCCGGCGTCGGCCCCATGTACGCCTTCCGGGGCGCCGTGACCGACCAGGTGGGGCGGTTCCTGGCGCGCTCCCTGGCGGAGGTGGCGGTCTCCTGCGGAGGCGACCACTTCGTGCTCGCCCGGCGGCGCATGAAGCTCACGGTCCACCGGGGCCCGGCCGGACCCATCGCGGTGGTGGTGACCCCACGACGGGGGGGCATCGGGGTGTCGACGACCACCGGCCTCGGTCCGGTCCCCGGCCCCGACGGGTTGGCCGTGGTCGCCACGTCGTGCATGCTGGCCGACGCCGCGGCCGCGGGGGTCCAAGCCCTCCTGCCCCGGGAGGGGGGCCTGGCGGCCGCCCTCCGGTACCTCCGGGAGGTCCCCGGCGTGCTGGGAGGGATCCTCATCCAGGGCGAGCAGATCGGCCTGGCCGGCGGGGTGGAGATCGCCGCATGAGGCGAGGGGCGGGGGGGCCCGGATGACCACGGTCGAGGAGCGGCGCAGGGCCGAGGCCAAGCTCCGGGTGGAGGAGCTGCGGAACCTCATCCGCTACCACGACTACCGCTACTTCGTCCTCGACCAGCCCGAGATCTCCGACGCCGAGTACGACGAGCTCGTCCGGGAGCTGCGGACCCTGGAGGAGGAGTTCCCCGAGCTGGTCACGCCCGACAGCCCCACCCAGCGGGTGTCCGGCCAGGTGGGGGACCTGTTCGCCCCCGTCCGCCACCGCGCCAGGATGCTCTCCCTGGACAACGCCTTCTCCGAGGCCGAGCTGAAGGCGTGGGCCACCCGCGTGGAGCGGGCCGTCGGCGAGGGGGCCCGGTACGTGTGTGAGCAGAAGATCGACGGCGTCGCCGTGGCCCTCACCTACCAGCGGGGCGCGTTCGTCCAGGGGGCCACCCGCGGCGACGGTGAGGTGGGCGAGGACATCACGGCCAACCTGCGGACCGTCCGTTCGGTCCCCACGCGCCTGCTGGTCCGCGAGCCCCCGGCCCTGCTGGAGGTGCGGGGGGAGATCTACCTCCCCGTCCCCGCCTTCGAGCGACTGAACGAGGAGCTCACGGCCCGGGGGGAGCGCCCCTTCGCCAACCCCAGGAACGCCGCGGCCGGCAGCCTGCGCCAGAAGGACCCTCGGGTGACCGCCTCCCGCCCCCTGGCCCTGTGGTGCCACAGCTTCGGCTACGGGGAGGGCGTGCGTTTCGAGGCCCACTCGGCCTTCCTGGACTGGTGCCGCCAGGCCGGGCTCCCCGTGGCCTCGACCACCGAGGTCCGGGACTCCCTGGACGGGGTCGTCGACTACATCCAGCACTGGCAGGAGCACCGCCACGACGTCGAGTGGGAGATCGACGGGGTGGTGGTCAAGGTGGACCAGGTGACCCTCCAGGAGGAGCTGGGGGCGACGAGCAAGGCGCCGCGGTGGGCCATCGCCTACAAGTTCCCGCCGGAGGAGCGGACCACGCTGCTGCGGAAGATCGACGTCCACACGGGACGGACGGGGAAGGTGACCCCCTTCGGCTGGCTCGAGCCGGTCTACGTGGGCGGGGTCACGGTCACCACCGCCACCCTCCACAACGAGGACGAGGTCCGGCGGAAGGACGTGCGGGAGGGGGACACCGTCATCGTCCGGCGGGCCGGTGACGTGATCCCCGAGATCGTCGGCCCCGTGCTGTCGAAGCGGCCTCCCGGAGCGAGGCCCTGGCGGTTCCCCGAGCGCTGTCCCTCCTGCGGGTCGAGGCTGGTGCGGCGCGAGGGGGAGGCGGACTGGCACTGCCCCAACCGCCGGGGCTGTCCCAGCCAGAGCATCGAGTGGCTCTTCCACTTCGCCTCCCGGGGGGCCATGGACATCGAGCACCTGGGCTACAAGACGGGCCTGGCCCTGCTGGAGCGGGGCTTCGTGGAGGACCCCGCCGACGTCTACGCCCTCACCGGGGAGCAGCTGGCGCAGCTGCCGGGGTTCAAGGAGAAGTCCATCGCGAACCTCCTCAGCGCCATCGAGGCCTCCCGGGACCGGCCTGTGTGGCGGCTCCTGGTGGGGCTTTCCATCCGCCACGTGGGCTCCCACGTCGCGCAGGTGCTGGCCCGGGCCTTCGGATCCATCGACGCCCTGGCCCGGGCGGGCCTGGAGGAGCTGGAGGCCGTGGAGGAGGTGGGCCCCGAGATCGCCCGGAGCGTCCACGAGTGGTTCCGGGACCCCGGGAACCGGGCCCTCCTGGAGAAGCTCCGCCGGGCCGGCGTGCGCATGTCCGACGAGCCCCGGGCCGAGGCGCCCGCGGGCCCCCTCGCTGGCAAGACCATCGTCCTCACCGGCGGCCTGTCGAGCATGACCCGGGAGGAGGCCACCCGGGCGGCGGAGGCGGCGGGGGCCCGGGTGGCCTCCAGCGTGTCGAGGAAGACCGACTTCGTGGTCGCGGGGGAGAGCCCGGGGTCGAAGTACGATCGGGCGGTGGAGCTCGGCGTGGAGGTGGTGGACGAGGCCGAGTTCCTCAGGCGGCTGGGGCGGTCGACATGAAGGGGGAGGGGCCGGCGGGGGAGCGGGCCCGGGAGGTCGTGGCCCTGCTGCGGCAGCTGTGGACGGGCCTGGCCAGCTACCGCCTGTACCCCGGGGCCCTGGACCGGCCCGGCTGCGTCGGGGCCGTCGAGCGCATCCACAGGGCGGCGGAGCGGGCCCTGGCCGGCGGCCCCGTGGACGTGGGGATCACCTCCGGCAGCCCTCCTGGAGCGGGTGGAGGAGGATCCCTTCGCCGAGCGGTTGCTCTC
>CAYVCH010000055.1:0-11703 GCA_964449755.1 uncultured Actinomycetes bacterium | reverse complement strand
CGGCCTCCGGAGCCGACGGAGCGCCCGCCGTGAGCCCCGCGGGGGCCGGCCGCCTCCGCCGGCTGGCCACGAGGGCCAGCGCCGCGAGGAGGACGACCCCTCCACCGGCGGCGGCGACGAGCCCGACGGGGAAGCCGGGGGCGCCCTTCCCGGGCTCGGGCTCGGGCGAGGCTGCCGCGCGCTTGGCCGCCTCCACCCGGAACTCCTGGGCCTGCTGGTGGGTGGGGGAGACGGCCAGGACCTGGTCGAAGCGCTCGATGGCCCCCTGGTAGTCGCCCTCGAAGAAGGCCTCCAGGCCCGCCCGGTAGGCCCGGTCGACGGGCCCGAGCTCGTTCGAGACGCCGTTGCGGGCGAGCATCTCGTCGACGAGGGAGGTGGGGGTGATGAAGTTGAAGGTCTCCGTCTCCCCGACGATGCCGAAGCTGTTCACCCCGACGACCTCGCCGTCCATGTTCACGGTGGGGCCCCCGCTCATGCCGCCGGACATGGCGGTGCTCACCTCGTAGACGGGCAGGAGCCCGCCCTCCCGGGTCTTCTTCGAGTTGACCTGACCGTCCTTGTAGGTCGGGTCGTAGGTGGCGTCGGTCACCCGGTCGCTCGAGCCCGGGTAGCCGATGGAGAGGACCTCGGTGCCCACGCCGATCTCGCCCTGGGGGGCCAGCTCAACCACGGGCAGGTCCGCGGCTTCGATCTTGAGAAGCGCCACGTCGCCCTGGCTGAGCGGCTGGTACTCGACGACCCTGGCGGGAAGGGCCTCACCGGTGCGGAGGCCCCCGGCGGCCACTCCCCGCTGGACATAGACGGCGAGGTCAGGGGGCGAGCCCTTCTCGGCGCCCTCCACCCCCCACATGAGGTGTGCCTCCCTGAGCAGGTAGGTGGCGGCGCTCCTCGGCGCCCACCGGTTCCGGATGAGCCACTGCACGGCGAAGCGGAGGGCCGTGTCGCGGGCTCCCTCCTCGCCGGGGTCCACGCAGTGGCCGGCGGTCACGATGTACCCGGAGGGGTTCACGATGAACCCGCTGCAGCGGGTGGACCAGGTGAAGGCCCGGCCCCCGTTCACGTACCCGGCGAAGAACAGGGCCGAGGCCCGGGGGACCCGGACCCAGGCGGCCCAGTCCATCTCGACGTAGACGACGGACGGGCGGACGATGGCGGCGGCCCGCTCCTCCGGCGTGGCGACCTGGGCGGCGGTCGGGGCGGCCGCGGCCAGCGTCACGGCGACGACGAACAGCAGGGCCCACCCCCGGACGACGCCTCGCATGGTCTGACCTCCTTTCCGGGAGCGACGTGCCCTTCCAGGCCGGTGGCCCCCCCTGGCTCGGCCCAGGCGGGATCGCCGGCCCCTGTCGCTATCGGCACGCGCACGGCCCTTCTTGATGCCGGGCCGGAGCGGCCGGTGAGGCCGTCAGCCGGGTCGCGGCAGCCCGCCGGCGGGCCGTGCCGCCCCTCCCCTGGTCCAGGGGGCAACCCCTCGGCCGAGTCGCGGTAGCCTGTCCGGGACGGAATGACCGTTCTCCGCCACCGACCTCGGGAGGGCCCCAGGGTCCGGGACATGCCCGGCCCCCGGCGGAGCGAGAGCGTCATCGGACCGGCCATGCAACGCGTCTTCGCCTGGCCCTTCCGGGCGGCCCTGGCGGCCCTCTACCGGAGCGGCGTCCGGGCCTGGCAGCTCACGCTGGGCTCTCTGGGGGCCAACGTGGGCGCCGCGGCCCTGCTTCTGACCGGCCGGCGCTTCGTCCCGGGGCTGGTCCTGGTCCTGGGCGGGGTGCTCGACGTCTTCGACGGTGCCGTGGCCCGGCTCCGGGGCGAGGACCGCCGTGCCGGGGCCTTCCTGGACGCGGTCCTCGACCGGGTCTCCGACACCGCGCTGTTCTCCTGCCTGTTCTGGTCGCTGGCGGGGCAGGAGCGGGACGCGGAGGCGGCCCTGGCCCTCGTCACGCTGGTGGTATCGCTCCTCGTGAGCCACGTGCGGGCCGAGGCCGAGGCGGCGGGCGTGCCGCTGTCGGCGGGGCTGTTCCAGCGGCTGGAGCGGTACGTGGGCCTCATCGTGGGGCTCACGGTCCCCGGGGCGCTGCTCCCGGCCCTGGCGGTGCTGGCCGCCCTGGGTGGCGTGACCGTCCTGCAGCGGGTGTGGGCGGCGACCTCACGCCTGGCCCTCCCCCGGCGCTAAAGCGGCGGTGGGGGTTGCCGAGCCCCGGTAGTGTGGTGCGAGGAGGAGCGGGCGCGTGGAGTACGTGCGCGTGGGCACGCTGGCCGAGGTCCCCGAGGGGGAGCTCCGCGCCTACGACCTGCCCGTAGGGCGGGTGGCCGTGGCCCACGTCGAGCACCGCCTGTTCGCCGTGGGAGACGAGTGCACCCACGCGGGCTGCTCCCTGGCCGAGGGCGACCTTTCCGGCAGGGAGCTGGCGGTGGAGTGCCGCTGCCACGGGAGCGCCTTCGACCTGGAGACCGGCGAGCCCTTCCGGGGACCCGCGGAGGACCCGGTGCCGGTCTTCCCCGTCCGCGTCGAGGGCGGGTGGGTCGAGGTGGGCCTGGAGCCCCGTGGGTGAGGGAGGGTGTGCCGGGGGGCGGACATGAGGATCGGGATGATCGGGCTCGGTCGCATGGGCGGCGCGATGACGGCGCGGTTGGTGGAGCGCGGCCACCGGGTGGTGGCCTTCGATCCCGAGCCGGAGGCCCGGGCCCGGGCCGTCTCCTCGGGGGCCGAAGAGGCCGCGTCCGTCCCGGACCTGGTGGGGAGGCTGGATCCCCCGCGGGTGGTGTGGGTCATGGTGCCCGCCGGCGAGCCGACGGAGCAGGTCGTGGGCGAGCTGTCCGGGCTGCTCGGCGAGGGCGACGTCGTCGTGGACGGGGGGAACTCCCACTACCTGGACTCGGAGCGCCGGGCTCGCAGCCTGGCCGGGCGGGGCATCCGCTTCCTGGACTGCGGCACGAGCGGGGGCGTCTGGGGGCGCCAGGAGGGCTACTGCCTGATGGTGGGAGGTGAGCCCGAGGCCGTGGCCCTGGTGGAGCCGGCCTTCCTCGCCCTGGCCCGGGAGGGCGGGTACGCCCACGTCGGTCCCTCCGGGGCGGGCCACTTCGTGAAGATGGTGCACAACGGGATCGAGTACGGGATGCTCGCCGCCTACGCCGAGGGCTTCGAGCTCCTCCACGCCTCCCCCTTCGGCCTGGACCTGGCTCGGGTGGCGGGGATCTGGCGCCACGGCAGCGTCGTGCGCTCCTGGCTGCTCGACCTGCTGGAGGCCGCCCTCCGGAAGGACCCTGGCCTCGACGGGATCCGGGGGTACGTGGAGGACTCCGGGGAGGGGCGGTGGGTGGTGCAGACCGCCATCGAGGAGGCCGTGCCGGTCCCGGTGACCGCCCTCGCCCTCTTCGGCCGGTTCGCCTCCCGCCAGGAGGAGTCCTTCGCCGCCCGGGTGATCGCCGCCCTCCGGGCCGAGTTCGGGGGACACCAGGTCCGTCGCCGGGAGGGCCCGTGAGCCAGGGTCCCCCGGTGGTCGGCTGATGGTCCTCGCCCGCCCGGCCCCCCAGGCCATCGTCATCTTCGGGGCCTCGGGCGACCTCGCCCGCCGGAAGCTCCTGCCCGCCCTGTTCCACCTCTTCGTGGAGGGGCTCCTGCCCGGCGACTTCGCCGTGGTGGGGTACGCCCGCACGCCCATGGACGACGGGGCCTTCCGGGAGCTGGCCTGCCGGGCGGTCACCGAGTTCGGCCGGTGCCGGGCGGAGGGGCCGGCCTGGGAGGCCTTCCAGGCCCACCTGTCCTACGTGACGGGGGACTTCGCCGACGCCGGCGCCATGGACCACCTCGCGGACCACCTCGACGGGGCCGACCGCCGCCACGGCACGCAGGGCCGCCGGCTCTTCTACGCGGCCACCCCGCCCGCGGCCTACGGGCAGATCGTGGCCCGCCTGGGGGAGTCCGGCCTCGCCCCCGGGTCGCGGATCGTCTTCGAGAAGCCCTTCGGGCACGACCTCTCCTCCGCCCGGGAGCTGGCGGCCGCCGTCCGGGAGGTCTTCGAGGAGTCCCAGGTCTTCCGCATCGACCACTACCTGGGCAAGGAGACCGTCCAGAACATCCTGGCCCTGCGGTTCTCCAACGGCCTGTTCGAGCCCGTCTGGAACCGCCGCTACGTCGACCACGTGCAGGTGACCGTGGCCGAGGACATCGGGGTCGAGGGTCGGGGAGCCTTCTACGAGCAGACCGGGGCCCTCCGGGACATGGTCCAGACCCACCTCCTGCAGGTCCTCACCATCGTGGCGATGGAGCCTCCCGTCTCCTTCGAGGCGGACCGGCTGCGGGACGAGAAGGTGAAGGTGCTCCGCAGCACGCACCTCTGCGACCCGAAACGGGCCGTGTTCGGCCAGTACGAGGGCTACCGTGGGGAGGCAGGCGTCGCCCCCGACTCGCGGGTGGAGACCTTCGTGGCCCTGGAGCTGGAGGTCGAGAACTGGCGGTGGTCGGGGGTGCCCTTCTTCCTGCGCACGGGCAAGCGGCTGGCCCGCAAGACCAGCGAGGTGACCCTCGCCTTCCGGGAGGTGCCCTACAACATCTTCCGCGAGGCCGGCGTGGAAGCCCTGCCCCCCGACCACCTGACCATCCGCATCCAGCCCGACGAGGGGATCACGCTGGCCATCAACGCCAAGGAGCCCGGTCCCGGTCTGCGGCTGTCCCGGGCCGCCTTCGACTTCGACTACGACCGGGCCTTCCGTTCGGAGCTGCTCGACGCCTACGCGCTCCTGCTCCTGGAGGCCATGGAGGGCGACCCCACGCTGTTCCTCCGCCAGGACGCCGTGGAGCGGGCCTGGGAGATCCTCCAGCCCCTCCTGGACCACCCGCCCCCCGTGGTGCCGTACCGGCCGGGCTCGTGGGGGCCCGAGGAGGCGGACCGGCTCGTCGCCCCCCGCGGCTGGCACGTGCACGGCGGGCCGCGGACGGGAGCGGGTGGTGGGTGACGGCTTGCCTCCGGTAGGCTCCCGGGTCCCATGAGTCCCTTCCGGGCGTCGGCGGGCTTCACCGAGGGCTGGGAGCACTTCCGGCTCGAGGTCGAAGAGGGGGTGGCCACCCTCACCTTCTCCCGGCCGGAGCGGCTGAACGCCCTCACCTTCGAGGTCTACGCGGACCTCCGGGACCTCCTGGCTGAGCTGCCCCACCGGGAGGACGTCCGAGTCCTCGTCATCACCGGGGAGGGCCGCGGCTTCTGTTCCGGGGGCGACGTGGACGAGATCATCGGGGTCCTGCAGGGAGCCGACCGCCGCACCCTGCTCGAGTTCACCCGGATGACGGGGGCGGTGGTCCGTGGCATGCGGGAGTGCCCCCGGCCCGTCATCGCCGCCGTGAACGGGGTGGCGGCCGGGGCCGGCGCCGTCCTTGCCCTGGCCGCCGACTTTCGCCTCCTCGCCCGCTCGGCCCGCTTCGCCTTCCTGTTCACGAAGGTGGGGCTGGCGGGGGCGGACATGGGCTCGGCCTACCTGCTCCCGCGCCTGGTCGGGCTGGGACGGGCCACCGAGGTCCTCCTGCTCGGGGAGGACGTCTCCCCCGAGCGGGCCCTGGAGATCGGCCTGGCCAACGAGGTCGTCGAGGACGGAGAGCTGCTCGACCGGGCCAGGGCCCTGGCCCGGCGTCTCGCCGAGGGGCCGACCCTCGCCTACGAGACCACCAAGGTGCTCCTCACCCGGGAGCTGGACACCGACCTCCCCGGGGCCCTGGAGCTGGAGGCGGCGGCCCAGGCCCTCCTCCTCGCGAGCGCCGATCACGCCGAGTTCTACCGGGCCTTCAGGGAGGGGCGGGAGCCCCGCTGGACGGGGCGGTAACCCTACAGCAGCTCGTAGAGGCCCTCCATGAGCTCGGCGTACTCCTCGGGGCGGAAACAGTAGCGGAGCTCGGTGAAGCGCCCTCGCATGGCGCGCACCTTCTCGGCCACGTCCGCCCCGTCCACGATCACCTCCTTGATGAGGGCGGCGAGCTCGCGGAAGTCCTCCTCCTCCATGCCGAAGCGGGTCATCTCCGCCACCCCGAACCGCAGGCCTCGGGCGGCGGTGAACCCCTCGTCGCCGGGGCAGGCCTGGTAGTTGCAGATGATGTTGTTGGCCTCCAGGCGGCGGGCCATCTCCGGCCCCCGCCCGTACCCCACGTGGACCACCACCTGGTGGGTCTCGGTGAAGTCCACGGCCGGGTCGCCACCCACCTCGAGGCCCGCGTCGTGGAGGGCCCGGGCGAAGGCCTTGGCGTTGGCGATGACCTTCGGCTGGTAGCGGTCCTTGAAGCGGTTCATCTCGTAGGCGGCCATGAGGAGGCCGAGGAGGGTGCCCAGGTGGTGGTTGGACACCGAGCCGGGGAAGGCTCGGGAGCGGACGGCCCGCCACAGGTCGTAGCCCTCCTCGTGCTCCTCCCAGTCGCTCGCCACGACACCCCGCTGGGTGCCGAAGAAGGTCTTGTGGGTGGAGCCGGTCACCAGGTGCGCCCCCTCCCGGAAGGGCTCCTGGAAGTGGGGCCCCACGAGGCCCAGGACGTGGGCCATGTCGTACAGGACCACGGCCCGGATCCCCTGCTCGTCGAGGAACCGGCGGACCTCGGCCACCGGCTCCCGGTGGATGGTGAGGCTCTTGCCGAAGACGACGAGCTCGGGACGGTAGGCGTCGATGAGCTCCAGGGTGGCGGGCACGTCGACCTGGTAGGGGTTGTCCGCCAGGACGGGGAAGTTGACCACGGCGGGGCGCTCGGTCCGGGGGTCGCGGGCCACGAAGTCCTTCAGGGCCCCCATGGGCTGCACCGAGAGGTGGCCCCCCTTGCCGATGTGGTGGTTCAGCACACGGTGGATGCGCCTCGGCTCCCGCCGCCGGTCGGCCCGGTTCAGGTAGTCGACCATGGCGCTGAACACCGCCGTGTTCGCCATCTGGCCGCTCACCACCCGGAGCTCCACCTCCCGGCAGCCGAGGAAGCTTCGCATCTCCTCCTCCAGGAGCCGCTCCACCTCGGCGATGAACGCCGTCCCCTGGTAGAAGAAGACCTCCGCCTCGTAGAAGGCCTCCAGCTGCCGGTGCTCGGCGTAGCGGAAGGCGGGGTCCATCACCGACAGGAGCCGGACCATGGGGGAGGCCGTCATCTCGGAGGGGATGAGGTTCATGCACTCCCGCTGGCGCCAGCGGGTGTTCTCCGCCGCTCGCCGCAGCAGCAGCGCGACCCTCGCCTCGGGGGCCGGTGCCGGGGCCGGGGCCGGCGCCTCGTGGGCCACCACGATGGGGCGGGCGTAGGGCGGGGCCTCGGAGCGGAGGTGGTAGGGGACGACGACGGCCTGGACGGGCCTGCCCCGGACGTCGATGGTGATCTGGTCGTCGTCCTGGAGGTCGCTGTCCAGGTAGGCGAGGCAGATGGGGCGGAGCTCGTGACGGTCGCCGGGTCGCGCCACCTCGCCGTCCCCCTCGAAGATCCAGTAGGGGACCATCGTCCCGCTCGTCACGTACCCGACGAGGCGGCCGTCCCGGAGGACCCGGGCGCCCTGGCGGGCGATGCCCCGCCCGGTGACGGCCACCGGCCGGACCATCCGGGGGAGGTCGGCCATGGCGGAGAAGTCCCGGTCCAGGAATCGGGCGAGGGCCCGGAACTGCCGCTCCAGGGCCGCCCGGCCCACGAAGTCACCCTTGCGTGGAGAGAAGCTCACGGCGAAGCGGGTGATGGGCACGGCGAGGACGGGGATCTCGCCGCCCTCGGGGTCCCGGCCGAACTCGTGTCCGTGGAGGGGCAGCCCCGCCTCCAGCCGCAGGGTGTCCCGGGCGCCCAGGCCGCAGGGGGCGGCGCCCCCCCGGACCAGGCGATCCCAGGCGGCGAGCCCCGCCTCCCGGGGGAGGAACAGCTCGAACCCGAGGGGCTCGCCGGTGTAGCCGGTGCGTCCGACCACCACCTCCGCGCCCGCGATCCGCACCGTCGCCACCGCGTTGCGGACGGGCTCCGGCAGGGACCCCTCCTCCACGGCGCCGGCCAGGATGTCGCGGGAGGCGGGCCCCTGGAGGGCGAGCATGACCAGGTCGGTGGTGACGTCGGCAAGCTCCACCTCGTCGAAGGCCGGGAGGTGCTTCCGCAGGTGCTCCAGGTCCCTCAGGCGGTTGGCGGCGTTCACGACGAGGAGGTAGTCCTCCTCGCCCAGGCGGTAGAGGTAGGCGTCGTCCACGGCCCCGCCGCCCTCGTTCGCGATCACCGTGTACTGGGCGGCCACGGGCAGGCCGTCCAGGGCCTCCGCGTTGTTCGTCAGGACGTGCTGGAGGAAGGCAAGGGCCCCGGGGCCGCGGACGGACAGGCGTCCCATGTGGGAGACGTCGAACAGACCGGCGTGGCGCCGGGTGGCCAGGTGCTCCTCGACGGTGCCCGTGGGGTAGCGAAGGGGCATCTCCCAGCCGCCGAACTCCACCATGGTGGCCCCCAGGGCCCGGTGGCGTTCGTAGAACAGGGTCCGAAGCGGCTCGCTCATCCTCTCTCCCGCGAAAGGCTGTGCCCCGCTCACCCTATCAGCGGGGGGCGTGGTCGCGCCCGGGGGCGGTGCGGACGAAGACGGTGGCGATGTCGGCCTCGGGGGCATTGCAGACCCAGGTCTTCTTGCCCGTCAGCCGGCAGCTGCCCTCTCGGCTGGACCGGGCTGCCGCCTGATGGGTGGGTCAGCGAAGGCCCGACCTCCAGGGGTGGGCGGGCACGGGCTCGGAGCCCTCCCGAACCCCGAGTCCGAGCCGCTGCGGAACGGGGGCTATGAGAAGCTGGTGACCACGAACCGCCCGGCGTTGCGGAACTCCGACATCGCCCGGAAGGCGTCCTGGACCTCCCCCACCGAGATCTCGCGGTGGATCACCGGGTCCAGGTCGATGTCGCCCCGGGCCAGGAGCCCAAACAGGGTCGGGTAGCGCTGCGCGGCGAGCATCAGGGCCCCGGCCACCTGGATCTCCCGGGCGACCACGGCGTCGGCCGGGAGGGGCATGGTCTCGGCTCCCTTCACCATGAGGCCCGAGAGCACCAATCGGCCCCCGGGCCGCAGGGCCAACAACGCTCCCACGCCGACCTGGGGGTTCCCGGTCGTGTCGATGGCCACGTCGGTCGGGCCACCCGCGGCCTCGGTGATCTTGGCCGTCAGCTGGGGATCCTCCCGCTCCACCGTCACGGTGGCGGCGGCTCCGAGCCTGGTCGCCCGCGCCAGGGCCTCGGGGTTCACGTCCACCCCAACGACCCTGGCTCCGGCCTTGGCGGCGATGGCCACCGCCGACAGCCCCACGCCACCGGTGCCCGTCACCACCACGCGCTCCCCGGGCTGGACCCGGGCCTTGTCCACGACGGCGTTGAAGGCCGTTCCCATACCGCAGCCACAGATGGCAAGCCAGGCGGCCCGTCCGGAGAGGGCCTCGGGAACCACGGTGAGGTCCGGAACGGAGCCCGCAGGGATCCGCAGGTACTCGGCGTAGCCTCCATCGGTGCCGAAGCCGGGGATCCACAGGTGCTCGCAGACGTTGGACCGCCCATCCATGCACAGACCGCACCGACGCCCGTCGCCGGTGCTGGAGGCGGGGACCACCACTCGGTCTCCTTCCTTCACGATGGTGACCCCCTTGCCAACCTGGGCGACCTGGCCCACCACCTCGTGGCCCATGATGATGGGCAGCTTGCCCCCGGACCACTCCATGTACATCACGAGGGACGGATCCCCGCGCCACAGGTGCCAGTCGCTGCGGCAGATGCCGCAGGCCTCCACCCGGACCAGGACCTCCCCGGGCCCGGCCTCCGGGACGGGGACGTCCCGCACCTCCACCCTGCCGAAGTCCACCAGCACCGCCGCCTGCATCCTGTGAGTCCTCCTCCTGTCTGGCCCCCGGGTCGGCGGTCTGCCGCCCCGGCTCCTCAGGTCACCTCGCCCGACCTGCGACCTGACGGAGCGGTCGGTCGGTCCGCGGTCCCGTCTGCCCCTACTCGCCCGGCGCGGGCGCAAGGCCGCACTCCGCGAGGAAGGCGTTGTAGTCGTTGCGGACGGAGCGGGCGATGGGTCCGAACTCCAGGGGACTGGGGGCTCCCTCGAAGAGGGGGGCCAGGGCCTCCACGGCGCGCCAGGCCAGGGGGAACCACGTGCCCACGTGGCCGTCGAGGACGGCCCGGTTGTCGGGGTTGGCCTCGATGGCGAAGCGCGCCAGGGCCGTCACCCAGTGCCGGGTGCGGAGGCTGTCCAGGGAGAAGTTGCCGTGGAGGTCGGCGAGCACATGGTCACCCTGCCGCAGGCTGAGCTCCCCGAAGGCGGTGAGGAAGACCTCGTCCAGCAGGGGCTTGACGACGAGGTTGGTGGCGGCCAGGCCCTCGCCCCAGTCATAGGCGGTCATGGCTCGCTCCACGCACTCCCGGAGGGGCTGGAAGACGGGCTCCCCCTCCCAGCGGGCCTGGTCGTCGGCTCCGAAGCGCTCGTCGGGGTAGCTCTTTCCCAGCATGGCGACCCGGTAGGCGATCCGCTGCACGACCCGGAGGTTGTCCATGGCCTCGAAGGCGAGACAGTTGGTGATGGAGCTGGCCGGGGCCATCTGGGCCACGTACATGCACATCATCTGGAGCGCATGGTAGGGGTAGCGGAAGGGCCCGTAGTACAGTCGGAGGTGCCGCACCCAGCCCGGAGGCAGGGTCCGGTCGTATGCCTCCCGCTCGGCCTCCTCCAGCAGGAAGTCGACGAAGTTCTCGCTGTCGTCGCCCCGGATGTTGTACCGCCAGTACACGACCTGGTTTGGGTCCTCGAAGGCATCCCAGTCATCGGTGCGGAAGGACGACCGCTCCCGGTACCGCTCGTACCACTTGACCACCCGGTACTCGGGGTCGAGTTCCAGCCGCGGCGTGCGGTCGTGGCCCGTGAAGTGGTAGGGGAGCTTGTAGGTGGTGATCTGGTACTCGGTGGGCCGCTTGCCCGGTCGCCGCTCCTGGAGTGCGGGCCACGTCCGGTAGATAGTTTTCTGGGCCATCGCCTTCGCCCTCCTCACACCTTCGTCTCGAAGTACCAGACGATCTCCTCGCTGCTGGGCTTGATGCGGCCCGTGAAGGAGGAGAGGTTCACCTCCACCTCTCCGGGGAAGCGGACCTCTCGCCCCAGGGACTCCTCCAGGGAGGCCTTCGTGAGGCGGATGGGCGACTCCCCGTAGATCCGGATGTAGGAGGCGCGGCGGATCACCTCCAGCTTCTTCCCCGGGTTGTCCTTCTCCAGGGCCTCCACCGTGGCCTCGGCAAACTCACCGGCCTGGACGATGGGACCCACCAGGTTGTGGGCCATGAGCTGCTCCATGCGAGCCCGCTCTTCCTTGGTCGCTGCACCCATCACGACCCTCCTTGTGCCGTCGTGGGCATGCCCAGGTTCCGCACGATCCAGTCCTTCGCAGGCACGTTGGGGATCTCGACGTGGATCTCGCCGTCGAGGATGTGGACGGGGAAGGGAGGAAGACAGGCACCCGTGGGGTTGATGCTGCGTCCGGTGTGGGCGTCGAAGGTCCAACCGTGGGCGGAGCAAACGATGTTGCCCTGCTCATCGACGTCGCCCTCCTCCAGCCGGCCCAGCGTGTGCGGGCAGAGGCCGTAGTAGGCCCTGACCTCCCCACCGGGGACCCGGAGGACGATGACCTCGTACCCCTCGGCCTTGAGGCCCCGGATCTCGCCCTCCCAGAGGTCGGACTCGGCGCAGACCGGCACCAGCCGCCCCCGCACGTCCG
>CAYVCH010000054.1:0-11953 GCA_964449755.1 uncultured Actinomycetes bacterium | reverse complement strand
CCCGGCTGTCGGGCTTGCTGGCCGGTCAGTTCGACCTCATCACGAACCTGCTGCCGGAGGACGTGACGACCGTGGAGGGGGCTGGCAAGCAGTCGGCGGCCGTGCAGGGGCTCGAGCATCCCGTCATCATCTTGAACGTGGATAAGGGACCCACAGCGGACGTGCGGGTCCGCCAGGCCCTGAACTACGCGGTGGACAAGGACGCCCTGGCGGGCGAGCTGTTCGGGGGCTTCGCCACCGTGGACGACTGCCAGATCCTCTCCCCCTCCTGGACGGGGTACAACGCGAGCCTCCAGCCCTACCCCTACGATCCCGACCGGGCCAGGGAGCTGCTGGCCGAGGCGGGGGCCGAGGGCACCACCGTCGAGCTGATCGGCGAGTCCGGTCGGTGGCTCAAGGACCGCGAGCTCATCGAGGCCGTGGCCTCCTACTGGGAGGCGGTGGGCGTCAAGACCAAGGTCCGGATCTTCGAGTTCGACGAGTACCTGAACCGGCTGTTCGGCGAGGTCCGTCCCGACGCGATCTTCGTGACCAGCTCCAACGAGCTGCTGGACGCGAGCCGGAACCTGGGCGCCTACTACCACATGGACGGGATCGGTGCCTCCAACAGCGACGAGGAGCTGGCAACGATCCTGGACCGGGCCCTCGTGGAGACCGATCCGGCCCAACGCCAGGCCCTCTACGAGCAGGCCACGAAGATCGCCTGCGATGGTGCCTACTTCGTGTTCCTGCTCAACATCAACGACACCTACGGTATGAGCGATCGCCTCTCCTGGCAGCCGCGGGTGGACGCGAAGCTGCTGGTGAAGGAGATGTCGGTGGCGTGAGGCAGACGTGCCGGTGAGGTAGGAAGGACGGGTGGGCCGGTTCGCCGTCCGGAGGATCGCCCAGGGGCTGCTCGTCATCTTCGGCGTGACCGTGGTGGTCTTCGTGGCCACGCGCCTCGTGGGCGACCCGGTGGACGTGCTGCTGCCCCTGGAGGCCACCGAGGAGCAGCGGAGGGAGTTCGAGCACCGGTTCGGGTTCGACCGGCCCATCCCTGTCCAGTTCGCCGACTACCTGGAGGACCTCGCGCGGCTGGACCTCGGGGAGTCCCTGTGGCAGCGGCGACCGGTGATCGAGATCATCCTCGAGCACCTGCCGAGGACCTTCCTGCTGGTCTTCCCGGCCATGGGCGTCATGGTCGTCCTGGCCGTTCCCCTGGGGGTGGTCGCGGCGCTCCGGCCGGGCAAGCTCCTCGATCGGCTCACGGTGGTGCTCAGCCTCGTCGGCCTGTCCATCCCCCAGTTCTGGCTGGGCCTCCTCCTGATCATCCTCTTCGCGGTGGAGTTCCGTCTCCTGCCCCCCCTCGGGGCGGGGACGGGCCGGCCCATGGTCCTGCCCGTGGCCACCCTGGCCCTGCCTGCCGTGGGGCGGCTGGCCATGATCGTCCGCTCCTCCATGATCGACGAGCTGAACCAGCAGTACGTGCTGACGGCCCGGGCCAAGGGCATGCCCTTCGCGCGCGTGGTGGGGATGCACGCCCTACGGAACGCGGCCATCCCGGCCCTCACCCTGACCGGCTGGGAGACGATCCGGGCCCTGGCTGGGTACTCGGTGGTCGTGGAGCGGGTGTTCCAGTGGCCCGGCGTGGGGTTCCTGGCCATGCAGTCCATCGAGCGACAGGACCTGTTCCTTCTCCAGGGCATCGTCTTCGTGGTGGCCGTCCTCGTCGTGGTCGTCAACATCGTCGTCGACATCCTCTACAAGGCCGTCGACCCGCGGATCAGGCTGACCTGAGATGGCGAGCAAGGCGCCGGAGGGGACGATGGAGGCCGAGCGCAGGGCTCAGCTCCTGCGGGGTCGGCCCTACGACGTGCTCCGGGCGCTCCGCAGCGCCATGCGGGAGTTGTGGAGCGACAAGGTCGGGCTCTTCGGCCTTGCGATCGTCGTCGGGCTCGTCGCGGTCGCCCTGCTCGCTCCCCTGATCGCCCCCCACGACCCGACCCGGGGGGCGCTCCAGGACCGCCTCAAGCCCCCCTTCTGGTACGCGGAGGGGGACGCGTCGCACCTCCTGGGCACCGACGAGCAGGGCCGGGACATCCTCTCCCGGATCATCTACGGCACCCGGGTCTCGGTCCTCGTGGGGGCCTCGGTGGTGCTGCTCGCCGGGACCTTCGGCACCCTCCTGGGGCTCGTCTCCGGCTACAGGGGCGGGCGGTGGGACGCCGTCATCATGCGGGTCGTGGACACCCAAGTCGCCTTCCCCGGCCTCCTGCTGGCCCTCATCATCCTGGCGGTGATCAACCCCAGCGCGAAGACCGTCATCGTCGTGCTCGCCCTGAACGGGTGGATGGTCTACGCCCGCATGACCCGGGGGGTCGTGCTCTCGGTCCGGGAGACGGCCTACGTGGACGCGGCGGAGATCGTGGGGTGCAGGCCCGGCCGGGTCGTCTTCCGGCACATCCTGCCGAACCTGGCCTCCCCGCTGTCCACCCTGGCGGTGCTCGAGTTCGCCCGCATCATCCTGGCTGAGGCCGCCCTGTCCTTCCTGGGCCTCGGGATCCAGCCGCCGCAGGCGTCGTGGGGCCTGATGGTGGCCCAGGGCAGCAACTACCTGTTCAGCGCGTGGTGGCTCGTGACCTTCCCCGGCCTGACCATCGCGCTCACCGTGCTCGGCATCAACCTGCTGGCCAGCTGGCTGCGGGTGGCCGCCGACCCCCGGGAGCGGGAGAAGCGCTTCGCCCAGTCGGCCGCCCACCAGACGGGCGCGGGGATGGGGACCTGAGCGTGGACACGGCATCCGGCGACACCCCGCCTTTGCTGGAGGTGGAGGATCTCCACGTGAAGTTCTTCACCCGCCGAGGGCTGGTCCACGCCGTCCAGGGAGTCTCCTTCACGGTGGATCGCGGGGAGACGCTGGGTCTGGTGGGCGAGTCGGGGTCGGGCAAGAGCGTGACCGCCCTGGCAGTCCTGGGGCTCGTCACGCTGCCCGGCCGGATCACCCGGGGGGACATCCGCTGGAAGGGCAGGTCCCTCCTGGGCCCGGAGGGGGAGCGTCACGCCGCCAGGGTGCGGGGCCGGGAGCTGGCCGTGGTGTTCCAGGACCCCATGACCTCGCTGAACCCGCTGTTCACCATCGGGTTCCAGATCTCCGAGGTGCTCCAGCACCACCTGGGCATGTCGAAGAGGGAGGCGCGTGAGCGGGCCGTGGAGCTCCTCGACATGGTCGGCATCGCCCTCCCCGAGCATCGCGTGAAGCAGTACCCGCACGAGTTCTCGGGCGGCATGCGCCAGCGCATGCTCGTCGCCATGGCCCTGGCCTGTCAGCCGGCCCTGCTCATCGCCGATGAGCCCACCACGGCCCTGGACGTCACGATCCAGGCGCAGATCCTGGACCTGCTCGCCGACCTCCAGCAGCGCCTCGGGATCGCCGTCCTGCTCATCAGTCACGACCTCGGCGTGGTGGCGCAGGTGTGCCAGCGCATCGCCGTGATGTACGCCGGGCGCATCGTGGAGACGGGCGACGCCGGCGAGGTCTTCCGGACCCCGGGGCACCCCTACACGTGGGGGCTGCTGCGGTCGACCCCACGCCTGGACCTGGTCCAGCCCAGGCTCGTGGGCATCGATGGATCGCCCCCCGACCTCGCGAGCCCGCCACCGGGCTGTCCCTTCCACCCCCGGTGCGTGCTGGCAACCGACCGATGCGTCGAGGAGGTGCCTCCGCTCACGGACCACGGCGGGGGCAGGAAGGTGGCGTGCTGGCGTGCGTTCAGCGAGCCCCTTGGAGACAGGGCAGCAGCGCGGACGACGGGCGGATGAGCCCCTCCTCAGGGTCGAGGGGCTGACCGTCCACTTCCCCACCGGCAGGACCGGTTTCTGGGGACGGCAGAAGCTCTGGGTCCACGCCGTGGACGACGTCTCCTTCGAGATCCGGCCCGGGGAGACCCTGGGCCTGGTGGGAGAGACGGGGTCGGGCAAGACCACCACCGGCCGGGCGATCCTCCGGCGGGTGCCGATCACCGCCGGGAGGGTGTGGTTCAAGGGCCGCGACATCACCCACATCAGGGGCGAGGATCTGCGGCAGCTCCGGCGGCACATGCAGCTCGTCTTCCAGGACCCCTACGCGAGCCTGAACCCCCGCATGAAGGTCCTGGACCTGGTGGCGGAGCCTCTGGTGGTGCACGGGATCGTCCGCCGGGCGGCCGGGGCCCGGGACCGGGTGGCCCATCTGCTCGAGGTGGTGGGCATGCCCCCCGACGCCCTGGACCGTTATCCCCACGCCTTCAGCGGCGGGCAGCGCCAGCGGATTGGCATCGCCCGGGCCCTGGCCCTGGAGCCCGACCTCATCGTGGCCGACGAGCCCGTCTCTGCCCTGGACGTCTCCATCCGGGCCCAGGTAGTGAACCTCATGCAGGACCTCCAGGAACGGCTGGGCCTCACCTACCTGTTCATCGCCCACGATCTCTCGGTGGTCCGGCACATCTCCGACCGGATCGCGGTCATGTACGCGGGCAAGCTGGTCGAGGTCGCTGGCCGGGACGAGATCTACGAGAGGCCCAAGCACCCCTACACGCGGGCCCTGCTATCCGCGGTGCCCATCCCCGATCCCCACCTGCAGCGAGAGCGCCGCCGGCAGGTCCTCCGAGGCGAGATCCCGAACCCCGTGCGGCCTCCCGGCGGGTGCCGCTTCCACACCCGCTGTCCCATCGCGGAGGAACGGTGTCGGACCCACGAGCCACCGCTGGAGGAGAAGCTGCCCGGGCACCGGGCGGCCTGCTGGCTCACCTGACCCCGGTGGGCGGCCGGGCCAGCCCACTCGGTCAGCTCTGGATGAGGGCGCGCACGTACGCCGGGCTGAGGGGCGTGCGCCGGACGACCACGCCGTAGGCAGCCAGGGCGTCCTCGACGGCGTTCGCCACCGCCGCCGCCACCGGCACCGCCCCGCCCTCCCCCATCCCCTTCACGCGGAGGGGGTTCAGGGGAGTGGGACTCTCCAGGTGGGCCACCAGGAGGTCGGGCACCTCCCCCGTCGAGGGGAGGAGGTAGTCCGCCAGGGTCGTGGTGAGGATCTGGGCGGCCCCGTCGTAGACGACCTCCTCCAGGAGGGCCCCGCCCACCCCCTGAGCCACGCCGCCGTGGACCTGGCCCTCGACGATGGCCGGGTTGATGACCCGGCCGCAATCGTGGACCACGGCATAGCGCAGGATCCGGACCTCGCCGGTCTCCGGGTCGACCTGGACGACGGCGGCGTGGGCACCGCTGGCCCAGGTCACCCGGGTGGGTTCGTGCTCCTCGACGGCCTCCAGGGCGGCCGGGTCCACCTCCGCCACCTCGGCCAAGGCCACCCCCCGGTCCCCCGCTCCTCGCACCACGACCCGGTCCCTCCGGAGCTCCAGGTCCGCCTCGGCCGCCTCCAGCAGCCGCGAGGCCACGCCCAGCACCCCCTCCCTGACCCGGCGGGCGGCCGCCGCCACCGCGTTGCCGGCCACCACGGCGCTGCGGCTCGCCACCGTCCCCCACCCCCGCTCCAGGCCCTCGGTGTCCCCCACGGTGACCCGCACGGCCGAGGGATCCACCCCCAGAACGTCGGCGCAGACCTGGGCCAGCACGGTCTCGTGGCCCTGCCCCTGGGAGCAGGCCCCCGTGCGCACGGCGACGGTTCCGGAGGGATCCAGTCGCACCCGGGCCCCTTCATAGGGGCCAATCCCGGTGCCCTCCACGTAGCAGGCCACCCCGAAGCCCACCCTCGGACCGGTGTCCTGGGTCCGGCCTGCCGGGCACTCGGGGCGCCCTACCAGCTCCACGGCCCGGAGGAGGGCCCGCGGGTAGTCCCCGCTGTCGAGGATGGCGGGCTCGCCGTCCCGGTAGAGAATACCCAGGTCGTAGGGCATCTCCTCGGGCCGGATCAGATTGCGCAGGCGCAGTTCGACGGGGTCCATGCCGAGGGCCCGGGCACCCCGCTCCATGGCCCGCTCGACGGCGAAGACGGCCTCCGGGCGCCCGGCCCCCCGGTAGGGGGCGGTCGGGACCTTGGTCGTCACCACGCACGTGCCCTCCGCCTCGAGGGCCGGCACCCGGTACGGCCCGGGCAGGTGGGAGATGGTGTTGTAGGGGATGACCAGGCCAAGCGGGTTGAACGCGCCGGCGTCCACCAGGAAGTGATCCACCAGGGCCAGGATCCCCCCGTCCCGGGCCAGGGCCAGCGTGACGTCGTGGACCTGGTCCCGGGCGTGGATGGCGCTCTGGAAGTGCTCCACGCGATCCTCCACCCACTTCACGGGCCTCCCCAGGCGGAGGGCGAGCAGCGCGACGAGCAGGTCCTCGGGATAGAGGACGCCCTTCACCCCGAAGCCACCCCCCACGTCCGGCGCGACCACGCGAACCCGGTCCTCGGGCAGGCCCGCCACCCGGCTCACGGCACGGCGCAGCGGGTGGACGTTCTGGGTGGCGGACCAGAGGGTCAGGCGTCCCTCCTCGACGAGGGCCACGGCGCCCCGGGTCTCCAGGGGCACCCCGGCCTGGCGCTGGATGGCGAACCGCTCCTCCACCACCACGGCGGCCCGCCGCCGGGCGGCCTGGGGGTCCCCCTTGCGCACCGTGAGCCGGACGGCGACGTTGTCCCCCCAGCCCTCGTGCACCCGGACCGCGTCCTCCCGCAGGGCCTCGGCCACCGACGCGACGGGGGGCAGGGGCTCGTAGTCCACGACGACCCGCTCGGCGGCATCCTCCGCCCGGTAGCGGTCCTCGGCCACCACGGCCGCCACGGCCTGCCCCACGTACCGGACCCGGTCCGCCGGAAGGAGCGGCGGGCGGCAGGGACGGAGGAGGGGCCGGAGCTGCTCCACGACCTTGGGAGGGGGCGCGTCCCACAGGAAGGGGGGCAATGGGCCCTCCGGCACGTCTCGGTGGGTGAAGACCCCCACGACCCCCGGAAGCTCCAGGGCGGCCGAGGGGTCGATCCCCCGGATCCGGGCGTGGGCGTGGACGCTTCGGACGAAGGCCACGTGGACCTGGCCGGGAAAGCGCAAGTCGGCCACGAAGGTGCCCCGGCCCCGGAGGAGGCGGTCGTCCTCCAGGCGCCGGAGGGGCGCCCCCACGAACCCCCTCACGACGTTAGCCTCTCACCTGGCACCGGACCCGAGGTGGCGCTCGGGGCTAACATCTCCACATCAAGATACATGGGAGGCCGCCATGTGGCAGATCGACCTCGGGGGCACCACCGCCCTGGTCTCGGGGGCGAGCCGCGGCATCGGCCGCGCCATCGCCCTCGGCCTGGCCGGGGCCGGGGCCGACGTGGTGGGGCTCGCCCGCACCGGTCCCGCCCTGGAGGCACTGGGCGAGGACGTGCGGGCCCGAGGCCGGAGCTTCAAGGCCCTGGTGGCGGACGTGACCGACCCGGAGGCCCTGCGGGACGCCGCCGCCGAGGCCTGGGCCTGGCGGGGCGGCATCCAGGTCCTGGTGAACGCCGCCGGCGTCATCGTCCGGTCCGAGCCGCCCGACGTGATCCCCGAGGAATGGGACGCGGTGTTTGCCGCCAACGTCCGGGGGACCTTCTTCCTCACCCAGGCCGTGGGCACGCGGATGGTCGAGGCCGGCCGGGGGGCCATCGTGAACATCGCGTCGGTGGCGGCGGAGGTGGTGACCGGCGCCCCCACCGCGTACCAGGCGAGCAAGGCCGCCGTCGTCCAGATGACCCGAGCCCTGGCCGTACGGTGGGCTCCGGCGGTACGGGTGAACGCCGTCGGCCCCGGCTACATCCGCACGGACCTCAACGCCGCCTGGCTGGACGTGGAGGCGAACCGGCGGTACGTGATCGAGCGCACGCCCCTGGGCCGGATCGGGGTCCCCGAGGACGTCGTCGGCGCGGTCGTCTTCCTCGCCTCCGACGCGGCCTCGTACATCACCGGGCAGCACCTGAAGGTCGATGGGGGCTGGAGCGCCCGCTGAACGAGGGGACCCTAGCCGGGCAGTGGCACCGAGTCGATGGGCGCCCGGAGCTGGGCCTCGTCCTCGAACTCGGCGAGGAGCTTGCGGAGGAGCTTCGCGAGGGCGAGGCGCTCCTGCTCGGTGAGGGACGCGAGGAGCCGGTGCTCGTTTTCCACGTGGGCCGCCACGACCTCGTCGACGAGCTCCAGTCCCCTGGGCGTCAGGGCCACCAGGACGCTCCGTCGGTCCCCCGGGTCGGGGATCCGCTGGACCAGGCCGGCGGCCGTGAGCCGCTCCAGCCGGTTCGTCATGGCCCCGGAGGAGATGAGCAGGGAGTTGTAGAGGGCCGTCGGCGACAGGCAGAAGGGCGGGCCCGCCCGCCGCAGGGCGGCCAGGACCCCGAACTGGGACTCGTTGATCCCGTAGCGGCGCAGGACCTCCCCGATCCGGCGCTCCAGGAACCGGGAGACCCGGGAGATTCGGGCGATGACCGCCATCGGGGAGACGTCGAGGTCGGGGCGCTCCCGCGCCCACTGCTCCAGGATGTGGTCCACGTGGTCCCGCAACGGCACGGCGGCGCGCATCGTACCTGTCCCCCCTCTCCCCGTCCAGGCTGGACGGCTCCCGTTTTCGCCTCGATATCTGAACGCTAAGATACTGGCCAACCAACGTCGAGGATCATGACCACATGGACCGCGTAGGCTTCGCTGCTGGCTACGATCCCACCGTGGCCCCCCGCGACCTGGCCGCGGCCTTCCGCCGCGCCGAGGATCGCGGTTTCGAGGTCGGCTTCTTCTCCGAGACCATCGAGCTGGTCCGGGACTCCGTCACCTCCCTGGCGACCATCGGCCTGGCCACCCGGCGGATGACCCTCGGCTGTACCCAGATCGTGCGCCTGCGCTCCCCCCTGGTGATGGCCCAGACCCTGGCGGCCCTGGACGAGGTCACCGAGGGGCGCATGATGATGGCTCCCGGCGCCTGCACGAGCACCCACGCCAGGCGCCACGGGCTGCCCGAGGTGCACCCACCCACGGCCCTGCGGGAGTACGTCGAGGCCATCCGGCTCATCCTCACCGGGGAGCGGGTCTCCTACCACGGTCAGGTGGTGCACCTCGACGACGTCCAGCTCTCCTTCCGCCCGGTCCGCACGTCGGTCCCCCTCTTCATCCCGGCCACGAGCCGGCAGGGCCTGCGGATCGCCGGCGAGATCGGCGACGGCGTGCTGCTGAACGCCACCTGCTCCCCGGAGTACAGCGCGAACGCCATCCGGATCGTCCGGGAAGCCGCGGAACGGGCGGGGCGGGACTGGTCCCGCTTCCAGGTCTGGCAGATCATCAACACCTCCGTCGAGGATGACCACCGCGCGGCCCTGGACGCCGTGCGGTGGGAGGTGGCGAGCAAGCTCAACCCCATCCAGCTCCCCTTCATCATCAAGCCCAAGAAGGCAGTGGGCGAGCCCCACATGCGGGAGGAGGACATCCCCATCTTCGAGGAAGCATGGCGCCGGGGCGGAAAGGAGGCCCTGATCCGGGCCGTCCCCGACGAGTACGTGGAGCACCTGACCGCGGCGGGCACGCCCGACGAGGTGGTGGCTCGCGTGCAGCGCTACCGGGAGGTCGGCGTGCAGGTACCCCTCCTGCGCCCGGCCGCCCCCCACCAGGTGGAGCGGATCCTGGACCTCTTCGCGCCCGGGTAGGCTGACGGCGTGGCCGCCGGGCACGCACCGCCGGGGATCGTCTGCTCCCTCGTGACGCCCTTCCGGGAGGACGGGTCCGTGGACCTTCCCGCCTGGGGGGTCCTCCTCGACTTCCAGGTGGACCGGGGGATCCAGGGGCTGTTCCTCCTGGGGACCGCTGGCGAGGGACTCCTGCTCCCGCCGGCGGAGCGGAAGGCGGCCCTGGAGTTCGCGGTCGAGCGGGTGGGCGGACGGGTGCCGGTCCTCGCCCACTGCGGGGCGGCGGACACCGCCACCGCCTGCGAGCTGGCCCGCCACGCGCAGGGCCTCGGGGTGCCGGCGGAGGCCTCGGTGGCCCCCTTCTTCTTCGCCTATGGTCCCGCCGAGCTTCTCGCCCACTTCACGGCCATCGCCGAGGCCGCCCCGGGCATCGGCCACTACGTCTACGAGAACCCCGAGCGGGTCGGCTACTCGGTGGGGGTGGACGTCGTCGCCCGCCTGGTCCGGGAGGTGCCGAACGTCCACGGCGTGAAGGACACCGGCGACTCCGTGGGGAGGATCGGCCGGGTACCTCGCCGAGGAGCCCGCGACCGAGGTCTACGCGGGCAACAACGAGCTGATCCTGGCCGCCCTCACCGTCGGGGCCCGGGGCTCGGTGTCGGCCATCGCCAGCGCCGTCCCGGAGCTCGTCACCGCCGTCTACGAGCGCTGGGCCGAGGGGAAGCTGCAGGAGGCCCTCCGCCTGCAGCGCCTCCTCGTCCGCCTCCACGGCTGCATCGCGGGGGCGCCGTACCTCGCCGCCATCAAGCACCTCGCACGGCGACGGGGCCTGCCGGCCGGCGGGATGCGGGCGCCCCAGCCCGGCCTCACCGGCGAGCAGGCGGCCGAGGTGGAGCGGCGCCTCGCCGCGGAGGACGAGCTCCGCCCCTGGCTGGAGCCCGTCGGCTGACGGTCGCCGCCCACCCCCGTTGCCGCCGCCGCCCCACAGCGGCATCGTAGGGGGCCGTGGGTGACCTGGACGTCGTGACCGGGGCCTTCGGCTACACGGGTCGGGCCATCGCGGCCCGCCTCCTCGCCTCGGGGCGGCGCGTGCGCACCCTCACCGGCCACCCCGACCGCCCCGACCCCTTCGGCGGCCGGGTCGAGGTCCACTCCTTCCGCTTCGACGACGTCCCGCGGATGGCCGAGGCCCTGGCCGGGGCCGAGGTCCTCTACAACACCTACTGGGTGCGCTTCCCGCGAGGCCCCGTGACCTACGAGCGGGCGGTGGAGCACAGCCGGACCCTGTTCGAGGCGGCCGCCCGGGCCGGCGTCCGCCGGGTCGTCCACGTGAGCATCACGAACCCCTCGCCTGCGTCACCCCTCGCCTACTTCCGGGGCAAGGCGGAGGTCGAGCGGGCCCTCCGGGAGAGCGGCCTTTCCTTCGCCGTCCTGCGGCCCACGGTGGTCTTCGGGCCCGGCGACGTCCTGGTCAACAACATCGCCTGGCTCCTCCGGCGGTTCCCGGTCTTCGCCATCCCCGGCGACGGGCGGTACCGGCTCCGCCCCGTCCACGTCGACGACGTGGCCCGTCTCGCCGTGGAGGCGGCAGGCCGGGCGACCAACGAGGTGCTGGACGCCGTGGGCCCCGAGGTCTTCACCCTCGAGGAGCTGGTCCACCTGGTCCGCCGGGCGGTGGGCAGCCGGGCCGCCGTCGTCCGGGTGCCCCCCGCCGCCGCCCTCCTCGCCGCCCGGGCCGTGGGGGCCCTGGTGGGGGACGTGCTCCTCACCGCCGAGGAGCTACGGGGGCTCATGGCCGAGCTGGTCTTCGTCGAGGGTCCGGCCACCGGCGAGCTGCGGTTCTCCCGCTGGCTCACCGAGCACGCCGGCGAGGTGGGCCGGCGCTACGCCTCGGAGCTCGCCCGCCACTACCGGTGACCCCGCGCCGGCGGGGGATCCGCGGCCCGGTGCCCGTCGTCCAGACCCGGGGGTGCCTGTCCTTGGAGTCCGTGAAGGCACGGGCGACCCCCGTCCGCGACCGGCGTCGCGCCCGTCCCCGCCAGCGCGTACCCTCTCCCCCGTGGCACCCCGCATGGTCCTCGTCCTGAGCGAGAACTGGACCCTTGTCTCCCCCCGGGACCTCCCCGCCCTCGTGCGCGTGGCCACCGAGGCCGAGGAGGCCGGCTTCGACGCCGTCATGGTGAGCGAGCACGTGGTCCTGGGACGGGGCGCTGACGCCCTCGGCCGCCCGGCGAACCCCCGGGAGTACGCCCTGCCCGGCAACCAGGACCCCGCCACCCCCTGGCCCGACTCCCTGCTCCTCCTCGCCGCCGTGGCCGCGGCCACCAGCCGCCTGCGCCTCGTCGCCGGGGCCCTCATCGCCCCCCTCCG
>CAYVCH010000053.1:8629-12040 GCA_964449755.1 uncultured Actinomycetes bacterium | reverse complement strand
TGTCGTCGACCACGAGCTCCGCCTCGTAGCTGCCGACGTGGGTGAAGAGGAGCTCCCCGGTGGCATCCCCCGCCACCCAGATGTGGTCGGCGGTGGTCCGCAGGGTCTTGTCGAGGACCGGCCGACCGCGGGGGTCCAGCTCCACGCCCGCGGCCGCCAGGTCGTGGCCGTCGAAGGCGGGACGGCGTCCGGTGGCCACGAGCAGCGCGTCGGCCTCCACGACCTCTCCCCCGGCCAGGTGCAGTCGCCAGCCGGGGCCGAGGTACTCGACCCGCTCGGTGCGGGTCCCCGTCAGGATCCGGATGCCGTCGTCCTCGAGGGCCGGCTGGAGGGAGGCGGCGGCCTCGGCGTCCTCGGCGGGGAGCACGTGGGGGAGCAGCTCCACCAGGGTGACCCGGGAGCCGAACCGCGCGTACAGCTGGGCGAACTCGACGCCCACGGCCCCGGCCCCCAGGACCGCCAGGCGCTCCGGCGGCTCCTCGGGCTCCCAGATGGCCTCCCTGTTCGTCCAGTACGGGGTCCCGGCGAGGCCGGGGACCGGCGGGGCCGTGGCCCGGGTGCCGGTGGCCAGGACGATCCGCTCGGCCTGGATCCGGGTGCCGTCGGCGGCCTCCAGCTCGTGGGAGCCGACGATGCGGACCTCCTGGAGGAACACCCGCACGCCCCTCCGCTCGAAGGGCTCCGGCCCCTGCCCGGACTGGGCCTCGACGATGCGGCGGACCCGGTCCCGCACGGCCTGGAAGTCCACCTCCACCCGGGGAACCCGGATCCCGAACTCGTCCGCCCTCCGGGCGAGGGCCGCGACCCGGGCGCTCCGCAGCATGACCTTCGTGGGCACGCACCCGTAGTGGTTGCACTCGCCGCCCAGCTGGTCCCGCTCGGCGAGGCCCACCCGGAGGTGGCTCCGGCGGGCGAGCTGGAAGGCCACCTCCGAGCCGGTCCCCCCACCGCCCACGACGAACACGTCGAAGCGCTCCACGGTCACCATCAACCTCCTCCCGGTGGCCGATCATCCCGGTCCGGGCCCCGCCGTGGGGGTGGCGGTCCCTCCTCTACCATGGCACCGATGACCGCCGGCCTCCGCGAGCGCCTCCGGCCCGCCCTGGACCCGGACCCCACCCCGGTCCCGCCGCCGGGCGACCGGCTGGCGGCCGTCCTGGTCCCGGTCGTGGAGGGGGCCCAGGCGAAGGTGGTCTTCACCCGGCGCGCCCGCCACCTCCCCCGCCACGCCGGCGAGATCTCGTTCCCCGGAGGCCTCGCCCACGACGACGACCCGGACCTGCGCGCCACCGCCCTGCGGGAGTCCGAGGAGGAGCTGGGGATCGCCCCCGGGGCCGTGGACGTGCTGGGGTCCCTGGCGCCCGTGCACACGACGGTGAGCGGGATCCTCATCGTGCCCTTCGTGGGAATGCTGGCCAGCGGCCAGGCGTTCACGCCGAGCGTGGGCGAGATCGCCGAGGTCCTCGTGTTCCCCCTGGCCGGGCTGGCGGCAGCGGAGGAGGTCGTGACCTGGAACCTGGGCCAGCACGTGTACCGGGGTTTCGCCTATCCCATGGAGGGCGGCACCGTGTGGGGGGCCACCGCCCGCATCCTGCACGCGCTGCTGGAGGTGCTGCGGAGGGAGGCGCCGTGGGCGCTCGGGGGCTAGGGTCGGGCCCCTCCGACGCCGAGCTCCGCTCGATCCTGGGGGAGGCCCGGACCGTGGCCGTGGTGGGGCTGTCCTCCAAGCCCTGGCGGCCCTCCTACCGGATCGCCGCCTACCTCAGGGAGCGGGGGTACCGGGTGGTGCCGGTGAACCCCCACGAGGACGAGGTCCTGGGCGAGCGCGCCTACCCGAGCCTGCTGGAGGTGCCCCGGCAGCCGCCGGTCGACGTCGTCAACGTCTTCCGCCGCGCCGAGCACGCGCCGGAGGTCGCGCGCCAGGCGGTGCAGGTGGGGGCGAAGGTGCTGTGGCTGCAGGACGGCGCCGTGAGCGAGGAGGCCCGACGCATCGGTGAGGAGGCCGGCCTCACCGTCATCATGGGCCTCTGCATCTACCACGAGAGCCTTCGCCTGGCCGCCGACGCGTGAGGGGAGGCGGCGCCTCTGCCAGAATGCGGCGAGGCAGCGGGACGGCAGGGAGGCCGAACGTGCAGAGGTGGGAGTACTTCGTGGCGCCGCTCCTCGAGCACAACCCGGGGGAGATCCTGAACACGTTCGGGGAGGACGGTTGGGAGCTGGTCTCCGTCCTCCAGATCGAGAACCCGATGGGCGGCCGCTCCCTCGTGGCGTACCTGAAGCGGCCGAAGGCCTGACGGCTCGGGCGGCTCGGACCTCGCCCCTCCACGGGGGAGCCTCTGCCGGCGGGGTCGGGAGGGCTACCGACCCAGCCGGCGACGGGACCACAGGAGGGCCGCCGCCAGGAAAGCCCCGACGACGACGGCCACGGCGACGCCGACGCCGCCACCCCTGGAGGGGGGCGCCGCCGGGGGCAGGGCCGTCGGGGAGACCGGGGAGCCGATGGGCCCGGCGGTCTCCGGGGACGGGCTCGCCGGGCCCGGCGGGGGGGCGGATGGCAGCCCGCTCACCCGCAGGATGGCGTCGGCCGTAGCCACGTAGAGCGTCCCCCCGGGCCCCACCGCCACGTCGGTGATGCCCGCGCCCACGCTGACCACGACCCGCTCGTCCGCGACCTGGCGGAGCCCCGGCCCGGAGAGCCGCACGAGGTGGAGGTCCCCGTGGAAGTCTCCGAACCAGAGCCGGTCGGGGGCGGTGAAGGCGCAGCCCGTGGGGACGATGACCTCCGGGAAGACGAGCTTCGGAGGGACGAACCGGGGAGCGCCTCCGGCCCCGAGGTGGGTCGGCCACCCGTAGTTGCCGCCGGCCACGATGAGGTTCACCTCGTCGTCCCGGTCGGGGCCGTTCTCCGTCTCCCAGAGGTCCCCCGTGGCCGGGTTCACGCAGAGCCCGAAGCTGTTCCTGTGGCCGAGGGAGTAGACGTAGCTGCCGGGCCCGAAGGGGTTGTCCGGGGGCACGCCGCCGTCCGGGGCGAGGCGGAGGACCTTGCCTCCCAGGCTCGAGGGGTCCTGCGCGAGGGACGGCTCGTGGCCCTCCCCCAGCGACGCGTAGAGCATCCCGTCGGCGCCAAAGGCGAGGTCCCCCCCGTTGTGGTAGCCGGTGGCGGCGGGGAGGCCGACGAGGAGCACCTCCCGGTCCGCCGCCCGGCCGCCCTCGGCCCGCAGCCGGAGGAGGAGGTTGCGCCCGCTCGCCGGGTCGGAGAGGTAGACGTACACGAAGGGCTCCTCGGGGAAGCCAGGGTGGAGGGCGATCCCCAGGAGGCCCCGCTCCGCCCCCGGGATCACCGCGAGCTTTGCGAAGGGCTGCTCCAGCACCCGCCCGTCCTCGAGGACGCGGACCCGCCCGGTGTCCTTC
>CAYVCH010000053.1:2900-8588 GCA_964449755.1 uncultured Actinomycetes bacterium | reverse complement strand
ATGCGGCCGTCCGGGGCCACGGCCAGGTTCGTGGGGAAGGCGAGGTCCCGGGCCACCGCCTCCACCTCGATGGAGGACGTCCCGCCCGGGGCCCACGCGGCCCCCGTCAGGACCGCGGCCGCGACCAGCGGGGCGACCACCCCGTCCGGTCCGGCGAGGGGCCGGCGGCGCGGGGGTCGGCCGGCCACGCGCGCCCCCTCAGCCCAGGGCCCGCGCCAGGTCCTGGACCAGGTCGTCGGGGTGCTCGAGCCCCACCGAGAGCCGGATGAGGTTCGGCGGGACCTCGAGGGGCGAGCCGGCCACGCTGGCGTGGGTCATGGGTCCCGGCACCTCGATGAGGGACTCGACGCCGCCCAGGGACTCGGCCAGGAAGAACAGCCGCGTGCCTTGGGCCACTCGGACGGCCTCCTCGGCGCTCTCCACCTCGAAGGAGACCATGCCGCCGAAGTCCCGCATCTGGCGCGCGGCGACCTCGTGGCCGGGGTGGTCGGGGAGGCCGGGGTAGTGGACGCGGGTCACCCGCGGGTGGCTGGCCAGGAACTCGGCCACCCGCCGCGCTCCCCGGCAGTGGGCTTCCATCCGGACGGCGAGGGTCTTCACCCCCCGGAGGGCGAGGTAGCAGTCGGCCGGGCCCGGAACCGCCCCGACGGCGTTCTGGAGGAACCGCAGGCGCTCCGCGAGGCGGTCGTCGCCGGTCACCACCGCCCCGCCCACCAGGTCCGAGTGGCCCCCCAGGTACTTCGTGACCGAGTGGACGACGACGTCGGCACCGAGCTCCAGGGGTCGCTGGAGGTACGGGGTGGCGAAGGTGTTGTCCACGACGAGCAGGGCGCCGGCGGCATGGGCGATCTCGGCGGCGGCCCGGATGTCCACCACCTTGAGGAGCGGGTTCGTGGGCGACTCCACCCAGACGACCCGGGTCTCCTCGCGGACGGCGGCCCGGAAGGCCTCCAGGTCGGTCATGTCCGCGGTGTCGAACCGCACGCCCCACCCGGCGAGGACCCGGGCCAGGAGCCGGTAGGTCCCCCCGTAGACGTCGTCGGGCAGCAGGACGTGGTCGCCCGGGCCGAGGGTGAGGAGGAGGGTGGCCTCGGCCGCCATCCCGGAGGCGAAGCAGAGGGCGTGGGCGCCCCCCTCCAGGGAGGCCAGGACGGTCTGGAGGGCCTCCCGGGTGGGGTTCCCGCCGCGGGCGTAGTCGTAGCGCCGCGGCCTGCCCACCGCCGGCTGGGCGTAGGTGGAGGTCTGGAAGATCGGCACGTTCACGGCCCCGTAGGTGGGCTCCGGCTCCTGGCCCACGTGGATGGCGCGGGTCTCGAACCTCATCGCGTCTCCGGTGGCAGCTCCCATCCTCTCCTCCTTGGGTCCGGCGCGGCCTCCCGCGGGAAGGGGCGGTCCGGGAGGGGGCCCGGCACCACGATCACCCCCTCTTCGGGGTCTCCGACGGAGACGGCCGTCCCCCCCAGGGCCAGCAGGCCCGTGAGGGCGGCCAGGGCGGCGTCGACCAGGTCCGGAGAGGAGAGGGCCCGGGTATCCACTCCCTGGTCCTCCAGGACCCGACGACGCCAGCGGGCCTTGCACGAGGCCCTCCTGGCGCATCCCGCGGGCGGCAGGCTGCCCCTGAGGGCCACCGCGGTGGCGTGGGGGAAGACCTCCAGGGCCCGGTGCCGGACGGCGCCGCGGCCGTCGTAGAGGGGGTAGCCGGCCCGGGCGGCGGCAGCGAAGACCCGGTGGCCCGCCCGCATCCAGTCGTAGAAGCGGCCCCGCTGGCGCTCCGGGTCGCCGGGGGTGGTGAAGGACCGGATGCCGAGGTCCAGGAGGCGCCGCTCGGCCCCCCGGAGCGCCGCCTTCGTGGCGAACGACGGTGGCGAGTCGATGGCCACCACGTGGGGCGCCAGCCGCCCGAGGGCCTCACGGAGGTCCTCGGGGCCGGGGAGCCGCCCCTGGGCCAGGACGCGGCGGGCCCCGTCGAGGAGGACGAAGTGCTGCCCCCGTCGGGCCGAGACGTCGAGGCCGAGGGATCGCACGGCGGCCCTAGCGCGAGGGGGTCACCCGGCGGTGGGCCAGGAACTCGAGGAGGTCGCTGCGGGTGAGCACCCCCAGGACCCGGCCGGCCTCGGCCACGAGCACCGCCGGCTGCTCCTGCAGCTCGGCGAAGGCCACCTCCAGGGGGTCGTCCACCTCCACCAGGGGGATCGGCGGCCCCATGACCTCGGCGACGTCGGCCTGGAGGGCGTCGGGGTCCCGGAAGATCCGGTCGAGGAGCGCCCGTTCCTGGATGGAGCCGACCACGTCGGTGACGTTCTCCGCGCCGTCGCGCACCACCGGCGCCTGGGAGATCCCGTACTCCTCGAGCCGGTCGATGGCCTGCCGGACCTTCTCGTGGGTCCCCACGGTGACCACGGCCGGCAGGTCGCCCCGCTTGGCCGCCAGGACCTCCCGCACCCTGGGGCTCTCCGGACGCTCCAGGAGCCCGTACTGCAGGAGCCAGCCGTCGGAGTACAGCTTCGAGAGGTAGTTCCGTCCGGTGTCGGGGAAGATCACGACGACCAGGGCGTCCTCGGGCAGGTCCCGGGCCACCAGGGCGGCGGCGTGCATGGCGGTGCCCGAGGAGCCGCCCACCAGGATCCCCTCCTCTCGCGTGATCCGCCGCGCCCAGTGGAAGGAGTCCCGGTCGGAGACCCGGACCCAGCGGTCCACCAGGGAGGGGTCGAGGGTCTCCGGCCAGAAGTCCTCCCCGATGCCCTCCACCAGGTAGGGCCGGGCCTCCTCACCGGCGGCGGCCGAGTACAGGGAGCCCTCGGGGTCGGCCCCCACCACCAGCACGCCCGGCTTGCGCGCCTTCAGGAACCGGGCGGCGCCGGTGATCGTGCCGCCCGTGCCCACGCCGGCCACCAGCACGTCGATCCGCCCCTCGGTCTGCTCCCAGATCTCCGGGCCTGTGGTCTCCTCGTGGGCCCGCGGGTTCTCGGGGTTCGCGTACTGGTTGGGCTGGAAGGCCCCGGGGATCTCCTCGGTGAGGCGGTCGGCCACCCGGTAGTAGGACTCCGGGTGGTTGGGGGGCACGGCCGTGGGGCAGATGACGACCTCCGCGCCGTAGGCTCGCAGGAGCGAGATCTTCTCCTGGCTCATCTTGTCGGGCATCACGAAGATGCACCGGTAGCCCTTGATGGCCGCGGCGATGGCCAGGCCGTGCCCGGTGTTGCCGGAGGTCGGCTCGACGATGGTCCCCCCGGGCCGGAGCAGCCCCGCGCGCTCGGCGGCCTCGATCATGCGCAGGCCGATCCGGTCCTTCACGCTGCCGCCGGGGTTCAGCAGCTCGAGCTTGGCCAGGACGGTCGGCCGGAGGCCGCGGGTCACGCGGTGGAGGCGGACCAGCGGCGTGTTGCCCACCGCCTCCAGGATCGAGCCCAGGACCTCCATCGCGCGCCACCCCCTCGCCCCGTATTCTCCACCAGGCCCGGCCCTCCGACCGGTCGCGGGCCTACGCTATGCTCGTTTCGAGCTGGGCCCCTGGAGGTGACCACGGACCCGACGCGGCCCACGGCGCCCTCGGAGGAGCGGACGCGGGAGTCCATCCTGGTCGTCGAGGACGACGCCATCATCTCCCGGCTCCTCCAGATCGAGCTGGAGGCGGCGGGCTTCGAGGTCCGCCTGGCGGGCGACGGGGAGGCGGCCCTGGAGGCCGCCGCCGAGCGCTGCCCCGACCTGGTGCTGGCCGACGTGATGATGCCGAGGATGGACGGCTTCGAGCTGGTCCGCCGCCTCCGGGGGGACCCCAGGACCGAGGGCGTGTCGGTCATCATGGTTACGGCGCGGGGCCTCACCGCGGACAAGCTGGAAGCCCTGACCGCAGGGGCCGACGACTACATCGTCAAGCCCTTCGACACCGAGGAGCTGCTGGCCCGGGTCCGGGGGGTGCTGCGCAGGTCCCGCTACATGCGCGCGCAGTCCCCCCTCACCGGTCTGCCCGGGAACGTCCGGATCGAGGAGGAGATCCAGGCCCGCATCGACGCCGGGGAGGACTTCGCCCTGCTCTACCTCGACCTCGACCACTTCAAGTCCTACAGCGACCGCTACGGGTTCGTCCGGGGCGACGAGGCCCTGCGGACCACGGGCCAGCTGATCCGGGACGCCGCGAGGGAGGTGGGGGGTCCGGGCACCTTCGTGGGGCACATCGGGGGCGACGACTTCGTCGTCCTCACGACCCCGGAGATGGCCGCGCCCATCGCCCGGGAGGTCATCGCCCGGTTCGACCGGGTGGCCCCGGGCCTGTACGACCCCGAGGACGCCGCCGCGGGCTACGTGGAGGGGGAGGACCGGCAGGGGAACCGGCACCGGTTCCCGCTCGTGTCCATCTCCATCGGGGTGGCCACCAGCGAGCGGCGGCGCTTCACGCACCGGGCGGAGGTGGTGGCCGTGGCCACGGAGATGAAGAACTTCGCCAAGCGGACGCCGGGGTCGGCCTTCGCCGTGGACCGCCGGGGGAGCTAAAGGGCCGGGCCCCGGCCGCGGTCAGGCGTCCCCCTCCTCCAGGGCCTGGAAGGTCAGCGTGAACGTGCTCCCCCCTCCCTCCCGGTCGGCGGCCCGGATGGCGCCCCCGTGGGCCTGCATGATCCGGCGGGCGAGGTAGAGGCCGACTCCCAGCCCCTCGTGGGTGCGGGTCGTGCCGGCGTCGGTCTGGGTGAAAGCGTGGAAGATCAGCTCCCGCATCTCGGGGGGCACACCGGGGCCCCGGTCGGAGACCGACAGCTCCAGCTGGGCCCCGGTCACGCGGACCTCCACCTCCACCTGCTCCTCGTCGGGGGAGAAGGCCAGCGCGTTCTCCAGGACCACCACCAGGGCCCGGGCCGCCAGCTCGGCGTCGGCCCACAGGCGGGCGGCCACCTGCTGCTCGTCGGTGGGGAGGCGGATCCGTTCCCGCCCACGGGGGAACTCGGCGACGGCCCGCTCCAGCAACTCGGCCACGGAGACGGGACGGGTGGTGACCTCCACCCCCTCCCGGTCGAGCCGGGCCGCGGCGGCCAGGTTCCCCACGAGGCGCTTGATCCGGTCCCCGGCCCGCCCGACCCCCTCGGCCAGGTCCGCGATGTCCTCCGGCGAGAGCCGCTGCCAGTGCTCGGACACGGTCATGGCGAAGCCCTGGATCGTGGTGATCGGCGTGAACAGCTCGTGGGACAGGATCTGGATGAGCTCGCTCTTGGTCCGGTTGAGCTGCTGCAGCTCGCGGGTGAGGTTCTCCGCTCGCTCCAGGAGGGCGGCCAGCTCGTGGATGACGTCGGCCGTGACCTCCACCGAGAGGGTTCCCTCCCCTCGCATGGAGCGGCGGATCGTGTGGAGGATCTCCTCGGCGGACGTGCCCTTCACGATGTACCCGACCACCCCGGCCTGGAGCATGTCCATGACCGTCCGGCGGTCCTCGTAGGCGGACAGGGCCACCACGTGGGTCTGGGGCGACTCCCGGCGGATCTCCCTGGCCGCCCGGGCGCCGCCACCGCCGGGCATCTTCACGTCCACCAGGGCCACGTCGGGCTTCAGCTCCCTGGCCGTCCGGATGGCCTCGTCGGCGTCGCCGGCCGTGGCGATGACCTCCATGGCCGGGTCCGAGCCAACCAGCTCGGAGATGGCCTGCCGGACGGCGGCCTCGTCGTCGGCGATGAGCACCCGGATCCGTTCCACCGTCACCTCCGC
>CAYVCH010000053.1:0-2800 GCA_964449755.1 uncultured Actinomycetes bacterium | reverse complement strand
GCGCCCAGCCGGAGCAGGGTGTCCAGCTCCTCCCGGGTCTCGATGCCCTCGGCGACGATGTCCATGCCCATCTGTCCGGCGAAGGAGATGAGGGCGGAGGCCATGGCCCGCCGGGCTCGGTCCGCGTCGATGCCCCGCGTGAGGTCGAGATCCACCTTCACGATGTCGGGGGCCAGGCGGAGGATGTGACGGAGGCTCGCGAACCCGGCCCCGGCGTCGTCGATGGCGAGCCGGGCCCCCTGCCTCCGGAAGCCGTCCAGGGCGTCCAGGAGGGCCTGGTAGTCCTCGACGGGCTCGTGCTCGGTGATCTCCAGCACGAGCCGGTCCATGGGCGCCCGCTGCAGGAGCTCCAGGCTCCGGGGTGACAGGACCGTGGCGTGCGAGACGTTGAGGGAGAGGTACACGCCGCGGGGGATCCGGTCCAGGTGGTCCAGGGCCATCTGCAGGACCCTGAGCTCGAGCTGGACCCGCAGCCCCACGTCGGCGGCCTCCCGGAACACCACCGGGGGCGAGGATGGCGGGTCGAGGTCGAAGCGGGCCAGGGCCTCGGTCCCCACGACCCGCCGGTCCCGCAGCTCGAACACGGGCTGGAAGACGATGCGCAGCCCCTCGCCCCGGACCAGCCGGCCGACGCGGTCGGTCTTGGCCTGCCGCTCCTCGGCGGCCATGGCCTCTCGCCGGAGCTGCGTGGACAGCTCCTCGACGACCCCGCCCATGACCTCGGCAGAGAGGCTGGTCTGGCCGCGGGCGGCCCGCTCGATGGCCTGGACGATGTCGTCGGGGGCGGTGCCCTTGACCAGGTAGCCCACCGCGCCGACCCGCAGCATCTCCAGGACCGTGGTCCGGTCCTCGTAGGCCGACAGGGCCAGGACCCTCGTGCGGGGGGACGCCCGCAGGATCTCCCGGGTGGCCCGGGCGCCGCCACCGCCGGGCATCCGGACGTCCACCAGGGCCACGTCGGGCCGCTTGGCCGCGGCGACGGCGATGGCCCCCTCGGCGTCGCCGGCCTCCCCCGCGAGCTGAAGCCCTCCCTCCGCGGCGATGAGCTCGGCCAGTGCCGCCCGGACCTCGGGCTCGTCGTCGGCGACGAGCACCCGGATCGGCGCCGCGGGTCGTCCCGGGGCCATGGGCCGGCGGCCCGCCGGGCCGGTCCGTCCGCCGTGGGGCGGCCGCTGGTCGTCCACGCCGGTGATTCTCGCCCAGGCACCTGCCCCTTGGGGTCGCCCGTCCGGCCCATATCCCGCCTCGTCCGGAGGGCCGACGCTCGCTGTCCCCCGGGCGACCGACGGGGGCCGCCGGGGGCCCGGGGTCCGCCCTCCGCAGTCCCCGGCCGTCAGTGGTGCACGAGGATGCGCGTCCCCAGGGGGGCCAGGCGGAAGATCCACGTGGCGGCCCAGGTGGGGACCCGCACGCAGCCGTGGCTGGCCGGGTAGGGGGGGACCTCGGGCCAGCCGTGGATGGCCCGGAGGCCGTCGAAGTAGCTGGGGTAGTAGAGGCGGCCCGGGGAGTAGCCGGCCAGCTTCCGGTAGACCTGGAACCAGCCGTCGCGGGTGGCTCCGCCCGCCCCCGTGGACACGTGGAGGATGGCCTCCACGGCCCCGTCGCGGACCGTGACCAGGATCTGGCGGGCCTGGTCGACCTCGATGTGGAACCCCGGCGTCCGGGCACGGACGGCGGGGCGGCGGGGAGAGGTGAGGGCCCGCCACACGGCGGCGTCCACCGTGGAGCGCCGGGACATGCCCTGCACCTTCGTGAAGGCCATCACGGCGTCTCCGGTGGCCGGGCCGAAGCGGCCGTCGACTCCCGGGAGGTGGTAGCGGAGGCGGGCGAGGCGCTCCTCCAGCAGGCGGACGAAGCGCCCGGTGTCCCCCTGGGCCAGGACCGGCAGGGGGGTCCTCCTGGGGCCGTCGGCGGCCCGCCCGGGGAGGTGGTCGGCGTCCCCGAAGGATGCCACCACCCGGTAGCGGCCGGGGCGCCGGACGGGGAAGCGGGCGAGGAAGCGGCCGTCGGCCCCCACGGCCACGTCGCGAGCAACCACGGTCTCCCCGCTCCGGTGCACGGTCACGCCCACGGTGCCTCCGGGGTGGGGTGGGGCCACGGTGCCGCGGACGACGGCCCGGTCGAACAGGCGCACGGCCCGGAGGACCACCGTCACGGCCGCCCGCACGCCCACCTCCAGGGGCGGGCTCTCGGCCGCGCCCCACACCGCCCGCAGGGTGACGCTGGCCTCGGGGACGAGGGCGACGGCGAAGGTGCCGTCGTCCCCGGTGGTGGCCTGGGCGAGGAGGGTGCCGGCGGCGTCCACGACGGCCACGGTCTCGCCCCCGGCCGGCGGCGAGACGGTTCCGGACAGGGAGACCGCGTCCCCGTAGGTGACGACACTCGGCCAGGCGGTGAGGGTCACGGCCGGGCTCGCCTGGGCTCGGGCGGGGAGGGCCCGCGAGGCCAGGATCAGGGCCAGGGCCCCCACGACGACGCACCGTGGGACCCGTCGGTTCATCCCACCTCAAGCATCGGCACCGGCCCCCCGAACCCTATATCAGCCGAGGGCTCGATGGACCGGGCCCTGGAGGACGGGGCATGAGCGAGGGCACGCGGGCGGGAGGAGGCGCCGTGCGGGAGGCCCTGGACGGGGCGGCGGCCCGGAGCCTCCCGGCCGTGCTCGCCCTGGCCGGGCTCCTCCTGTGGGGCATGGCGGGGGTCGAGGTCCTCCGGGGGGCCCGGGCCGCGGTGGCCCAGGGCGGGGTCGGGGGCGCGCTGCTGCTGACCTCCCTCGCGACGCGGCGGCGGCCGGTGCCCG
>CAYVCH010000052.1:0-12144 GCA_964449755.1 uncultured Actinomycetes bacterium | reverse complement strand
GGGCTCGCGAACGTAGCCCCTGGCCAGCCGTCGCTCCAGGAGGCCCTGGAAGAACTGGAAGATCGTGGTGAGGCCCCAGTAGACGGCCGAGGCCACGATGAGGGCCTCCAGGGGCCGGAAGTCGCGCCGGCCGGTGAGGACGGCCCGGCGGAAGATCTCCATCTGGGCGACCACCGTGCCCAGGAAGCTCACCAGGGCCGAGTCCTTGAGCATGGCGATGAACTCGTTGCCGGTGGGGGGGATGATGACCCGGATGGCCTGGGGAAGGACCACCCGCCGCATGACCTGGCGGTAGGTCATGCCCAGGGCGTAGGCAGCCTCGATCTGGCCATGCCCCACCGACTGGATGCCCGCCCGGAAGATCTCCGTCATGTAGGCCCCGTAGTTCAGCCCCAGGGCCAGGATCCCCGCGTAGAGCGCGTCCAGGGTCAGGAGGTCCCGGGCCCACGGATACCCCATGCGGCCGAGGTTCACGCCGATCTGGGCCAGGCCCAGGTAGACGAGGAACATCTGGACGATGAGGGGGGTCCCCCGGAAGAAGGAGACGTAGAACCCGGAGACGCCGAAGGCGATGGGGTTCCGGGAGAGCCGGGCCAGGGCCCCCAGGAGGGCCAGGACCACGGCCAGGGTGATGGCGGCCACGGAGATGATGATCGTCCAGGGCAGGCCAAGGAGGATGAAGCGGTAGTTCCCCCGCAGCCAGGGCAGGTCGAACTGGGCCAGGGCGAACATGACCCCGAGCACGGTGATCACGCCCACCCAGACCGCGGCGAGCTTCACCCGGAAGGGGACCCGCAGGCTGGCCAGTTCCAGGGCCTCCCGCAGGCCCCTCCCCCGGGCCCGGGCCGGGGGCCGGGCCACCCCGGCCCCGGCCCCCGTGCCGTCCCTCCTCGTCAACGCACTCCCGGCTCCCGCCCGCCTTCGATCAGGCGGTCTTCGTGGTGAGGTCCGTCCCGTACCACTTCATCGACAGCGCGGTAAGGGTGCCGTCGGCGTGCATCTCCTGGATGATCTCGTCCACCCGCTCCACGAAGCTCGTCGGGTCCTCGGGGGCGGCGCGGTCGATGGCCACCGACAGGGGCTCGAAGAAGACCCGGCCGACGATGACCATGGGGCTGCCGGCGTCGATGGCCGCCTGGATCGTGGGCTCGGCGGAGATGACGGCGTCCAGCCGCCCCAGGGCCAGGTCCTCGAAGGCCGTGGTGTCGGTGTCGTAGGTGCGGATGTCGGCGTCGTCGATGACGAAGTCGATGGTCTCGCCGGGGATCTCCAGGGTCTTCTCCAGGTAGAACTCGTAGGTGCAGCCCCCGCAGACCCCGATGGTCTTCCCGTCGAAGTCGGTGGCGACGTCCTGGTACTTGCCGGCGTCGTCCTCGTGCACGGCGACCGCGGCCGGCGTGTAGTAGTAGGGGGTCACGAAGTACAGGACCTCGGCCCGCTCGGGGGTGACGGTCATCGAGCCCACCGAGAGGTCCCACCGGCCGGCCCAGTTGCCGGCGGTGATGGCCTCCCAGGCGGGCGTCACGAACTCGACCTCGACCCCCAGGCGCTTCGCGATCTCCCGGGCCACGTCGATGTCGAAGCCCTCCCACTCACCGGTCTCCTCGTTCAGCGACGACTGCGGCGGGTAGGCGGGGTCCGTGGCCACCCGGAGCACGCCCGCGTCCAGGATCGCCTTCAGCAGGCCGGTGGCCTCCTCGGCGGTCTCGGTGCCGGGCGGCGGTGTGGGCTGCTCCTCCGCAGCCCGGGCGCAGGCCGCCGCTACCAGCGCCAGCGCTGCCAGGACCGGCAGCAGCAACCATCCCCGTGGTCTCCGCATGGTGCCCTCCTCTGGGTCGCCCTCGCCCCCGGAGCCGTCCACGAGGCCTCGCAGGCTCCCCGGGGCTTCAGCCCAACTCTATCCGGGTGCCCTGCCAGGGGCAATGCACGTTGCCGGGGCCCGCATCCCCGCCGGCCGGCTCAGCCCTCCCACGGCAGCCAGCGGCCCCCGTCGGCGCGGAAGAACCGGACCGAGGCCGCCGCCCCCCGAAGCTCCCCGTCGCGGCCGAAGGCGTACCTGCCGGCCAGCCCCCTGAAGGAGGGGGCCGCCTCGAGCCAGGCGGCGGTGGCGGCCCTGTCCCTGGCGCCGCCCGCCACCGCCCGGGCGAGGAGCCTGCCCACGTCGAACCCCTCCACCGCGTAGGGCCCGGGCGCCGAGGCGAACTCGGCCTGATAGTCGTGGACGAACCGCTGGGGGCCCCCGCGGGTGGACAGGGACAGGTCCGCGCAGGGGCAGACGGCGACCGTGCCGTCGGCCGCCGCCCCGGCTCCCTCGAGAAACCCCCCGGCCTTCACCTCGTCGAAGCCGACCAGCAGGACCGCCCGCAGGCCGGCCGCGGTGAGGGCCAGGCGCAGCGCGGCCGCCCCCTCCCCGCTCCCGGCCCAGACGACGGTCCCGCACCCGGCCCCCTCGACGGCCGCCGCCAGCCCTCCCTCCTCGACCGCCGCCGGCCCCGCGGTCGCTGGCCCCACGACGACCCGGCGCCCGAGGGAGGCGGCGAGGAGCCGCAGCAGCTCCTCATCGCCGGGGCCGCCGTCGCCGGCGAGGCAGAACCCGGCCCTCGCCTGGGGGAGCCCCTTCAGGAAGCCCGCCGCGACCCTCGCCTCGACGCGCAACGGTGCCACGGCCCGGACCCACCGGCCGGGCCCCGCCCCGGGGGGTGGCGGACCCAGGGCCGAGAGGCTCGCCACGGGCAGCCCGGCGTCCAGGAGGACCCCGAGGACCGGGGAGGGCGGTTCCCACCCCGGCGCCACCACCACCGCCAGGGAGGTCGGGTCGGCGGCGACCTCCCGGGCCACCTGGGCGGCGTCGGCCCCACCCACGTCGTGGATCACGGCCTCCAGGGCGACCGGCACGAGCCCCGCCGTCACGGCCTGGGCCAGGGCCAGGCGCACGCCCTGGGCGGCCGGGAGCACCCGCCACCGAGCGTCCGGGAGGGCCAGGTCGACCAGGACGGCCACCCGCAGGGGCGGTCCGGTGGGCGAGGGCGCCGGAGCGGACAGGTCGGCCGGGAGGGCTCGCGTGCACGCCACGATGCCGACGGCCACCAGGGCCGGCGCGGCCCGCCGCCACCGCCGCCCCATGGCGGGGTGACGGTTCCGCTGGGAGCGGTAGTGTAGGGGCAGCCGGCCCGAGGGCCCGGAACCGGTCCCGTGCCGGGATGGCGGAACTGGCACACGCGGCGCCCTCAAAAGGCGCTGGGCTTCGGCCCTTGAGGGTTCGAATCCCTCTCCCGGCACCGCTCACACCACGTGGGTCTCGGCCACGAGCCTTCCCCGGGCGAAGCGGCCCAGGGACAGCTCGGAGACGTCCACCGTCTCCGCCCGGCCCCGGGTGACGACCTCGGCCAGGAGCCTGCCCACCACGGGGGCGTGCTGGAAGCCGTGGCCGCTGAAGCCGGCGGCGAGGAGGAGCCCCTCGACCTCGCAGGGCCCGATGATGGGGTGCCCGTCGGGGGTCATCTCGTAGAGGCCGCACCAGGCCCGGGCGAGACCGGCGGCCTCGACGGGCGGGAAGACACGCACGGCGGTGGGGAGCAGCTCCTCCTCGATGAACCGGTGGTCCACCGCGGTGTCGAAGGAGGGTCGCTCGTCCCGGCCCCCCATCCCCATGAGCACCCCGGGTCCCTCCCGGTGGAAGTAGAAGCTCGTCTCGGCATCGATCACGAGGGTGCGCCGCTTCGGGACCCCGGCGAAGGGGCCGGTGGTCACGGCCACCCGGGGGACGGGCTCCAGGGGCAGCGCCACCCCGGCGGTGGCGGCGACCAGGCCCGCCCAGGGCCCCGCGGCGTCCACCACCACCGGGGCCGCCACCTGCCCCCGGGAGGTGGTGACCCCGACCACCCGGTCCCGGGCGGTGTCCACCCGGAGCACCTCCACGCCGGTCTCGATCCGCGCCCCCGCCCGCCGGGCCACCGAGGCGTAGCCCTCGGTGAGGCCGGCGGGGTCGGCGATGCCGTCCAGGGGGCAGAAGGTGGCCCCGACGACGTCCTCGACGGCCAGCCCCGGAACGAGGCCCGCTGCCTCCTCACCGGTGAGGACCTCCGTGGGCACCCCCAGCGCCCGCTGCAGGGCCACGCTCTGCCGGAACCCCTCCCAGGCCTCCTCGGTGCGGACGAGGAACAGGTAGCCATCCCGGTGCACCTCGACGGGGATGCCGTGGGCCTCCTGGAAGCCGACGATCATCGGGACGCTCGCCAGGGAGAGGCGGACGTTCACCGGGCTGGAGAACTGGTGGCGGAAGCCGCCGGCGCAGGCCCCCGTGGACCCGGTCCCCAGGCGGTCGGCCCGCTCCAGGAGCACCACCCGGCCGACGCCGGCGGCGGCCAGGTGGTAGGCGGCGGAGACCCCCACGATCCCCCCACCGACGACGACGGCGTCGGCGGTCTCCGTCACCGTCCCTCCCCCTCCAGCCGCTCCAGGGCGGCCCGGGCGACGACCAAGTCCTCGAAGGCCACCCCCACGGACTTGAAGACCGTGAGGTCCTCGGGCCCCCGCCGCACCGGCGCCCCCCGGACCACCTCCGCCAGGTCCGCCACGATGGCGGCCTCGGTGATGACCCCGGCCCGGAGCGGGATGAGCAGGTCGCCGGCCTCGGCCAGGGCCGCCTCGCGGGTCTCCACCACGATGCGGGCCCGACGCACGGCCTCGTCGTCCAGCTCCCGGGTGCTCGGCGTGTAGGCCCCGATGGCGTTCACGTGGACCCCCGGAGGCAGGAGCGAGCCGTCGAGCACCGGCGTGGCGCTGGTGGTGCAGGTGCAGACCAGGTCGGCGGTGGCCACGTCGCTGGGGGTCCCCACCGCCGCCTCCAGGCCGAGGGCCCGGGCCCGCTCGGCCAGGGCCTCGGCCCGCTCCCTCGTTCGGGAGACCACCGTGACCCGGTCCAGGGGGCGCACCGCCCGCATGGCCTCGAGGTGGGCCGCCGCCTGGACCCCCGCCCCGAACAGGACGAGGTGCCGGGCCTCCGCCCGGGCCAGGTGCCGGGTGGCCACGGCGGAGACGGCGGCCGTGCGCAGGGCGGTCAGGGCGCCCCCGTCGAGGAGGGCGAGGGGGGCCTGGGACGAGGCGTCGAAGACCACGTACAGGCCGTGGACGAGGGGCAGGCCCCGGGCGGGGTTCCCCGGGGTGACCGTCACGAGCTTCACCCCCACCCCCGCCTCCCCGTGGGCCGGCATCAGCAGCAGGTCCCCGGCGGCCGTCGCCACGTGGGCCCGGGCCGGCGCCTGCGGGACCTCCCCGGCCAGGGCGGACTCCAGGGCGTCCGCCGCCGCGGCCACGGGCAGGGCCCGGGCCAGGGCCTCGCCGCCCACGACGGCCAGGCCCCTCACAGCTCCCCCAGGTAGGCCTCCCGCATGAGGGGGTTGTTGAGCAGGTTCCCCGCCGTGTCGGCCAGGACCACCTGGCCCGTCTGGAGCACGTAGCCCCGGTCGGCGATGGACAGGGCCATGTTGGCGTTCTGCTCGACCACGAAGACGGTGGTGCCCAGGGCGTTGATCTGTTTGATGATCTCGAACACCTGCTCCACGAGGACCGGGGCCAGGCCCATGGAGGGCTCGTCCATGAGCAGCACCTTGGGGGCCGCCATGAGGGCCCGGGCCATGGCCACCATCTGCTGCTCCCCGCCCGAGAGGGTCCCCGCCTTCTGGGAGAGCCGCTCCTTCAGGCGGGGGAAGACCGTGAGGAGGCGCTCGAAGTCCTCCCGCACCCGGTCCCGGTCGGTCCGCAGGTAGGCGCCGAGCTCCAAGTTCTCCCGGACCGACATGTTGGCGAACAGGCGGCGGTTCTCCGGGACCATCGTGACGCCCCGGCGCACGATGTCGGCGGTGGGGAGCCCGCTCACGACGTCCCCCTCCAGGCGCACCTCCCCCTCGCTCGGCACCACCATGCCCAGGATGGTCTTGAGGGTCGTGGTCTTGCCGCTGGCGTTGCCCCCCAGGAGGCACACGATCTCCCCCCGGTAGATGTCCACGTTCACGCCCCGGAGCACGCTCACCAGGCCGTAGTGGGTGCTCACGTTCACCAGCTCGAGGACCGGCCGGCCGTCCCCCGCCGCCCGCTCGGCCGCCCCCGCCCGGGTCGCCGCCGCCTCGCTCACGCCGACTCCACCGCCCTGCGACCCAGGTAGGCCTCGATCACCTGCTCGTTGTGGGCCACCTCCTGGTAGGTCCCCTCGGCGATCTTCCGCCCGTAGTCCAGGGCCACCACCCGGTCCGAGACCCCCTTGACCACGCGCATGTCGTGCTCGATGACGACGATCGTGAAGCCCCGTTCGTCCCGGAGGCGCCCGATGAGGCGGGTCATCTCCCGGGTCTCCACCGGGTTCATCCCCGCCGTCGGCTCGTCCAGGAGGAGCAGCTTGGGCTCGGTGGCCAGGGCCCGGGCGATCTCCAGCCGCCGGCGGTTCGCGTAGGACAGGGCCGACGCCGGCTGGTCCTCGCGGTAGCCCACCAGGCGGGTGCCGAAGAAGGAGAGGGCCTCCCGCGCCCGCTCCCGGACCCGCCGTTCCTCCGCCCGCTGCCAGGGGGTGCGGAGGATGCTGGAGACGAGCCCCGAGCGGGTCCGGCAGTGCTGGCCGACCATGGCGTTCTCCAGGACGGTCATGTTGGGGAACAGGTGGACCGTCTGGAAGGTCCGGGCGATGCCCAGTTTCGTGATCTGGTTCGGCTTCAGCCTCGTCACGTTGTGCCCGTCGAACCAGACCTCCCCCTCGTCGGGCTCGTACAGGCCGGTCACGACGTTGAACAGGGTGGTCTTGCCGGCCCCGTTGGGGCCGATGAGGGAGACGATCTCCCCCTGGGCCACCTCCAGGTCCAGGTCCTGGAGGGCCGCCAGGCCGCCGAAGGTCTTCGTGACCCCCCGACAGGTGAGGAGGGCCGTCACGGCTGCCCCTCCCCCGAGCCCCCGGCGACGGGGGCGGCCTCCCCGGCGCCGGCGACGGCGGCCGCCTCCTCTTCCGCCTCGGCCGCGGCGGCCCTCGCCCGGAGCCAGGCGTCCTGGGCGCGCTCCTCCTCCCGCAGCTCCCGCATGCGGCGGACGTTCGGGATGAGGCCCTGGGGCCGCAGGATCATGACGGCGACGAGGACGGCCCCGTAGACGAGGAGCTTGAACTCCTCGAACTCCGAGAGCAGGCCGGGCAGGCCGATGAGGAGCAGGGTCCCGACGACCACCCCCGGGATGCTGCCCATGCCGCCCAGGATCACCGCCGCCAGGGCGGTGATGGAGACCAGGATGGTGAAGCTGTCGGGCTGGACCGTGGAGAGCTGGACGGCCACCAGGGCGCCGGACAGGCAGCCCACGGCCCCACCCATGGCGAAGGCGAGCAGCTTGTACTTGACCGTGCTCACCCCCATGGCCTCGGCCACCTGCTCGTCCTCCCGCATGGCGCTCCAGGCCCGGCCGATGCGCGAGTCGGCCAGGCGCCACGAGACGAAGGCCGCCAGCAGCGAGAAGCCGATGGCCAGGTAGAAGAAGTGCTGGGGGTCCCGGAAGGCGTAGCCGAGGATGGCGGCGTCGGTGACGTCGCGGATTCCCTGGGCCCCACCCACCAGGGGCCGGGCCGCGTTGGAGCTGGCCATCACGCGGGCGATCTCGCCGAAGCCGAGGGTGACGATGGCCAGGTAGTCGCCACGCAGGCGCAGCACCGGGGCGCCGATGAGGAGGCCGATGAAGGCGGCCATGGCCATGACCAGCGGGACCGCTGCGTAGAAGTTCAGGCGGAGGGCGAGGACGGGGTCCTGGGTCCCCAGGGAGGTCACCAGGGTCGCCCCGGTGGTGAGGGCGAGCGCGTACGCGCCCACCGCGTAGAAGGCCACATAGCCGAGGTCGAGCAGCCCCGCGTAGCCCACCACGATGTTCAGCCCCAGGGCCATCAGGAGGAAGATGGCCACCGACCCCAGGATCTGGGACAGCACCGAGCCCAGGAGCTGGGGCAGCACGGCGACGACGAACAGCAGGGCCGCGAGGCCGAAGCCGAGGGCCAGTCGCCGCCCCTGGGGCGAGGCCTCCTCCACCGCCCGCCGCAGACCCTTCCGGCGGGCTCGCCACGCCCACGCCGCCCCCGTGGAGACGGCGAAGACCACGACGGCCCCGAGCTCCGTGAGGCCCCCGGTGACCCGGCTGTACAGCCACGTGGGGTCCAGGCCCAGCTCGAACAGGAGGGTGGGGACGATCCGCTGGAGCAGGGCGAGGAGGAGGGTGACCAGGAGCCCCACGGCGAGGAGACGCCGCGCCTCGCGGGGCAGCTGGCGGAAGCCCGCCCCCGCGGCCCCCATGACGGCCGCGCCGGCGACGAGGAGGACCGAGCCCAGGACGGCGCCACGTCCCAGGGCCAGGGTGTCGAGGAGGCGGGGGCTCACCGCCACGAAGATGCCCCGGACCCTGTCGACCCCGAGGAGGCGGACGAGGGCGACCCAGGCCACCACCACGCCCCCGGCCACCGCCCCCACGGCCGTGCCGGCGGCCACGGCCTGTCCCCGGCCCACCTCCTCCACCAGGCCCCGCCGGACCCGGGGGGCCACCGCCGCCCACGAGGCGACGAGGGGCGGCAGGGCGAGGAGGAGCCGGCCCAGGGTCACGGGCTCGCCCACCAGGTTCCGGGGGGCGAACTTCTCGACCATGCCGACCATGGCCACGTACACCGCGGCCGCCCCGGCCAGCAGGCCGGCCCGGACGGCCCGGCGGGCCAGGGCCGGCGCCGCCACCTGCACCCGCTCCACGGCCCGTCCGCCGACCGGCCTCATCTCACACCTTCTCGTGCTCCCCGGTCCCCAGGATCCCGCCGGGCCGGAAGATCAGCACCAGCACGAGGACCGTGAAGGCCACGACGTCCTTGAGCTGGAAGGGGGACGGCACCCGGGCCCCCGCCAGCAGCAGCGGCGGGCCCACGGACTCCATGATCCCGAGGAGCAGGCCCCCGAGGGCCGCCCCGGTGATGCTGCCGATGCCCCCCAGGACGGCGGCGGTGAAGGCCTTGATCCCGGGGACGAAGCCCATGACGAAGTTCACCTGGGCGAAGGTGAGGGCGAACAGCACCCCGGCCACCCCGGCCAGCACCCCGCCGATGGCGAAGGTCCGGACGATGGTGGCGTCCACGTCGATGCCCATGAGCCCCGCGATCTCCTTGTCCTCGGCCACGGCCCGCATGGACTTCCCCGTCCGGGTGCGGGCCACGAACCAGGAGAGGGCCACCATGCAGACCAGGGAGGTCAGGATCACCACGACCTGGGTGCGCCCGATGGGGATCCCCAGCGGGTGCCAGCGGCCCTTCAGCACGTTGAACTCGGGGTAGCCCCGGGTCTGGGCGCCGAACAGCCCTCGGGCCGTGTTCTGCAGGAACAGCGAGGCGCCGATGGCCGTGATGAGGGGGACCAGGCGGGGGGCGTTCCGCAGGGGCCGGTAGGCGATCCGCTCGAGGAGGACGGCGACCAGGGCCGACACGGCCATGGCCACGAGGAGCAGGACCGCCAGAGCCAGCAGGGGGCGGCGGTCCAGGAAGCCCGACTCGTCCAGGGTCCGGGCCACGAAGAAGGACCCGTAGGCGCCGAACATGAACACCTCGCCGTGGGCGAAGTTGATCATCTTCAGGATCCCGTAGACCAGGCTGTAGCCCAGGGCGATGAGGGCGTACACGGCCCCCTGGGCGATGCCGAGGACGACGAAGTCCCGCCAGGCCGAGCCGCCGTACCGCTCGGCGGCGGGCAGGGTCAGCGTCCTCCAGGCGCCCCAGCCCACCCCGAGGGCGATGCCGACGAAGAGGACCACCTGGATGGTCCGGCGCACCGGGAATCGCTCGGGGAGCGCCAGGGCCCGGACCCCGGCACCCGCCACCTTGGCCTGGTTCAGCCTCCGCATCGCCCTCCCGGCCACCCGATCACGAGGAGCAGCCTCCACGATACGACGCAGGAGCGCAATATACGCGACGCTGCGGGCGAACTCCCGCCCGCCCGCAGCGTTCGCGCCCCCCGTCGCCTACGCCACTTCCTGCAGGGACAGGGTCTGGCTGAAGACGGGCTCGGCGTTGGGGTTGCCGCCCTCCACGGGCCAGTCCGGCGCCTTGAACACGGCGATCGTCACGTCCGTGGCGCAGTCCCCCAGGGGGGTGCAGGTGATGGTGCCCGTGAGCCCCTGGTAGCCGCTGGTGGCGAGGACCGCGTCCTTCAGCGCCGTGCGGGGGATCCGGAGGGACCCGTCCTCGCCCTGGATGGCCACCTGCTCGATGGCCTGGAACAGGACGTTGGTCGCGTCGAAGGCGTGGGCGTGGAAGGCCGCCGTCGGCTCGGTCCCGAAGCTCTCCTTGTACTGGGGCAGGAACTCGTTCTTGTAGAAGTCCCCCTGCTGGAAGGCCGACAGGTCCGGGCCCGACGCGTAGGCCCCCACCGCCGCGTCCCCGGCGGTCTCCAGGAAGCTCGGGTCCAGGCAGCCGTCGGAGCCGATGAAGGCGGTGTCCTCCAGGCCGGGAATGCCCCGCCCCTGCTTCGTGATGAGGGCGCAGGCGGGGTTGAAGTCGGGGAAGTACAGCACGTCCGGCTCGTCCTTCCCGATGGAGGTGAGCAGCGGCTTGAAGTCGGTGTCGCTGCTCGAGATGGCCTCCACGGCGGTGATGGTGCCACCCTTGGCCTCGAAGTTGGCCCGGAACACGGCCGCCAGGGCGTCGGCGTAGGGGCTCTCGTCGTTGATGGTGGCCGCCGTGCGGGCCCCCAGCTCGTCGAAGGCGAAGTTGGCCACGATGGCGCCCTGGATCTTGTCGTTGTGGGCGGTCCTCGCGTAGAAGGGCTGGTGGATCCCCTCCGCCGTCAGGTTCGGGTTCGTGTTCGACGGCGAGAACAGCAGGATCCCCTTCTCCGACAGGATCCGGTCGGCCACCCCCAGGGCCGCGCTCGAGCAGCTCGTCCCGATGACCGCCACGATGGTGGGGTCGGCGGCGAGCTTCGTGGCTCCCGCCTGGCCGGCCTCGGCGTTGCAGCCGTCGTCCTCCTGCACCACCTCCACGTCGTGGCCGAGGAGCTGGCCGTTGGTCCCGTCCAGGGTCCCGTCCAGGAAGTCGATGGCCAGCAGCACGCCGTTCACGCTGTCGGTGCCGAGGAAGGCCACGTCGCCGCTGATGGCCAGCAGCGTGCCGAGCCGGATCGGCTCACCCGGCCCGTACTCCACACAGCCGAAGGGGTCCTCGGCGCAGGGGTCCGGCCCCGGCGACGCCGGCGGCGCCGCCTCCCTCGCGCACGCCGCCGCCACCACGGCCAGGACCGCGAACACCGCGACCCGCGCGAACCATCTCGCTTCCCTCATGCCCCCCTCCTTCCCGTGGGCCACGTACCGGGCGGCCGCCGGCCCGCCCCGGGCCTCCCCGGCCGCCCAGGGGTACCTACCACAAAAGGGCACCCGCGCGCCAGGGCCAGCGGCCCCACCCGTGCTTCCCATCCCTCATACGTGGGCCGGGCCGCCCCCGGCTTGACCGCGGCGGAAACGGGGGGGCGCTCCGGCGGGCCCTCAGGCTCCCCCGTCTGCGGCCGCCCGGAAGGCGCGGACCAGCTCCAGGGCCCCCTCCCGGTCCCCCTCCAGGAGGCGGCGGACCACGGCGCTCCCCACCACCACCCCGTCGGCGAAGCGGCAGGCCTGGGCGGCCTGGTCGGGGGTGGTGATGCCCACGCCCACGAGGAGCGGCAGGTCCGTGAGGGGACGCAGGGACCCGACCAGCTCCCGGGCCTGGGGCGCGAGCTCCTCACGGGCGCCGGTCACCCCGTAGGACGACACGCAGTAGACGAACCCCCGGGAGACCGCGGCGATCCGCCGCAGGCGCTCGGCAGGGCTGCCCGGGGCGGCCAGGAACACCGGGGCCACACCGGCCCGACCGCAGGCCGCCACCCAGTCGGCCGCCTCGTCCACCGGCAGGTCCGGCACCACGACGGCACCCACCCCGGCCGCCGACGCCTCCGCCAGGAACCCGTCGTAGCCCCGGGCGAAGACCGGGTTCAAGTAGGTCATGACGACCACCGGGACCGACAGTCCGGCCCCGGCCACCAGGGTGAGGACGTCGGAGGGGCGGACCCCCGCCGCCAGGGCCCGGCGGGAGGCCTCCTGGATCACCGGCCCGTCCATCACCGGGTCGGA
>CAYVCH010000051.1:0-12206 GCA_964449755.1 uncultured Actinomycetes bacterium | reverse complement strand
GGCGGCCGCCGCCGCGATGCCGGCGAGGCGGGGCGTGCCGGACCAGGCCCGGGCGGCCCTCCGGGCCGCCGGCCCGGGCTCGCGGAGGGCCTCCCGCAGGACCGGGCCGGTCACGCCCGGGGGGACGGCCACCTCCTCCAGGTTCCGCAGGTCGGCCCGGGCCCGGGTGGCCAGGGCCAGCTCCTCCCGGCAGACGCCGCAGGCGGCGAGGTGTCGTTCGACCTCGGCCCGCCCGGCCTCGTCCAGGGTGCCGTCGACGTAGGCGGCCAGGAGCTCGTCGGGATGGGTCATCCTCGCCTCTCTGACGGTCCCCGGGCCCCGGGGCGTTCCCGCCCCTCCAGGGCGCGGGCCAGGGCGACCCGGGCCCGGTGGAGCCTGGACTTCACGGTGCCGACGGGCACCTGGAGGATGGCGGCCACCTCCTCGTAGGAGCGGTCCTGGACGTCGTGGAGGACGAGGACGGCCCGGTACTCCGGGGGGACTGCGAGGAGGGCCCGCTGGACGTCCACGGCGGCGGCCGCGGCGTCGTCCACGTGGGGACCGGGAGGGGCCGGCTCCTCGGTGGGCTCGTCGGGGTGGCTCCGGAGGAGGGGCGCCCGGGCCTGCCGCCGGAGCAGGTCGTAGCAGGCGTTCACCGTCACCCGGTGCAGCCAGGTCGTGAAGGCCGCCTCTCCCCGGAAGGACGGGAGGCGGCGCAGGGCCGCGAGGAAGGCCTCCTGGGTGGCGTCCCTCGCGTCCTCCTCCCGGCCGAGCATGCGCAGGGCCAGGTTGTACACGCGCCGCTCGTGGCGGGCCACCAGGGTGGCGAAGGCCTGCCGGTCGCCGGCGCGGAAGCGGCGGATCAGGTCCTGGTCGGTCTCTGTGGGACGCACGTCGGTCTGGACCTCACCCGGGGAGGGCCAGGGTGTCGGTGGCCCGGACCCTGGCCAGGTGCCTCAGGGCCGGGAGGCGCCGCACGAGCAGGGTTGGCGCGGTTTTCCGGACGGTGATCGTGACCTCCCGGGCCCGGAGGTCCAGCACGCAGCCCGCGCGGGGGATCCTGGCCGTGGGCTCACGGGCCCGGACCAGCTCCTCGGCGGCCTGGCAGGCGGCCCGTGGGTCGCCGGCGCGCGCGTACTCGCGGGAGGCCTCGTAGGCGGCCTGGGAGGCGAGATCGGCCGCCCGGTAGGTGGTGGTGAGGATGGCGACGGCGTCGGCCGCCGCCAGGCCCAGGGCCAGGAGGAGGACCAGGGCGACCAGCACGGTCCGGCCGATCAGGCCGTCCTCCGCCCTCTCGCTCGCCCTCATCGCCGGGTCCTGCTGCGGACCGCCTCCCGCACCAGCTGGGCCTCCTCGATGCGCAACATAAGCGCCGCGGCGGCGAACACAAGCAGGCCGGCGGCGATGGCGCCCAGGACCTGCGCGGCCTGGGCGAGGAGGGTGGCGGTGCCGAGGGCGGCGTCCAGGCCCCGGGCCACGGCCCACGCGGTCGAGGCCGTGGCGGCCGCCGCAGCCAGGACCCGGGCCACCGTGGCGGCGACCCGACGGCCGTGCAGTCCTCCCAGCCGGCGCCGGAGGATGACGGCCAGGATGCCGGCCCCCAGCGTGTAGGCGGTGGCGTGCCCCAGGGCGAGGCCGGGGACGCCGAGGTCGAGGCCCAGCACGAACAGGACGTTCACGCCGACGTTCGCCCCGACGGCGACCACGTTGACCAGGGCCGGCGTGCGGGTGTCCTGGGCCGCGTAGAAGGCGCGGAGGAGGAGCTGGAAGACGGAGAAGGAGAACAGCCCGAGGGCGAAGGCGGTGAGGACGTCGGCGATGAGCGCGGTGTCAGCGGGCCCCGTCTCGCCGTGCTCCAGCAGCAGCCGGGTGATGGGGCGGGCCAGGGCGATGTACCCGAGGGCCGCCGGGATCACGACGAAGGCGGTGGCCCGAATGCCCTGGGACACCAGGTCCCGGAACCCCTCCCGGTCCCCGTCGGCGTGGCGGGAGGACATGGCGGGGACCAGGGCGGTGATGACGGAGACCGAGAAGACGGCGTGGGGGAGCTGGAACAGGATGAAGGCGGCCGCGTAGGCCGTGTAGCCCCCGCGCCGCTCTCCGGCCAGGACCGGCACCACCAGGTACCCCAGCTGGTTCACGGCCACGTACACCACCGCCCAGGTGGCCAGGTGGCCGATGCGGCGGACCGCCGGGTGCCGCCAGTCCGGGCGCCAGGCGAACCGGTAGCCGAGACGGCGGACCGCGGGCCACAGGGCGAGGGCCATGGCGGCGACGCCCAGCGTGGTGCCGGCGGCCAGGACGAGGCGCTCCGGGCCCGCGATGGCCCCGGGGACCGGGGCCCTGGGGACCATGGCCGCGAAGGCGAGCATGGTGGCGATGACCACCAGGTTGTTGAGGATGGGTGCGAACATGGGGGCGGCGAACCGGCGGTGGGCGTTGAGCAGGCCCGTGGCCACGGTGGCCAGGCCGTAGAAGACGATCTGGGGCATGAACCACCGGAGGAAGAAGATGGCCAGCTCCCGCGCGGCGTCACGCTCCGGTCCCGGGGTCCACCGGGCCGTGTACAGCCGGATGATCCAGGGGGCGGCCAGGGCCCCCGCCACGGTGACCGCGGCGAGGGCCAGGAGGGCCACCGTGAGCACCCGGTGGGCGGCCTCCCATGCCTCCTCCCGACCCCTGGTCTGCATCCACTCGACGAACACGGGGACGAAGACGGAGGAGAGGACCCCGCCCAGGACCAGCTCGTAGACGATGTTGGGGGTGGTGTTCGCGACGTTGTAGGCGTCGGGCAGGCGGGTGGCCGTCACCCCCAGGGCGTAGGTGGTGGCGGCGAGGCGGAGGAAGCCGGTGAGGCGGGAGAGGGCGGTGCCGGCGGACATGACCGCCGCGTGGCGGGCCAGGGCCCCGCGGGAGTCGCGGGGGATCTGGGGGGCCTCAGGGGTCAGGGCCTCGTCCGTGGCAGGAACCTCCTGCCCCAGAGGGCGAGGAGCACGAGGGCGGCGCCGGCGGTGATCACCAGGCCCAGCCGGTTGAAGGCGGTGGAGCGGACGACGAGGGTGGCGTCGGCCACGGGGCGGCCCGAGGGCGTCCGGACCACGACCCGCACGGGGAACCTCCCGGTGGTACGCAGCTCGACGGTGAAGGCCACGGTCTGGTCGGGGCCGGTGAGGTCGACCGTCCGGGGGGCGCCGCCAGCGACGCGGAGGTGGGAGGAGAGCAGCTCCACCACCACCCGCACGGGTTGGCCGGTGTCGTTGGCCAGGCGGACGGGGAGGGTGCCGATGCGGGAGGTGAGCGTGACCATCCCGACCGGGACCGGCCGGACCTTGGCGAACTCCCGCTGCACCGTGGTCTCGACCGAGGTGACGAAGGCCAGGCCGGCGCCCTCGGCGCCGACGAACTGCCCGGCCTCGGCCCACAGGAGGCGCGTGGCCAGGGCGTCGGGGAGGGGGCTCTCCTCCAGGAGCATGGACCGGTAGGCCTCGATGAGGTGGCGCGCCCGCCGGATGGCCCGGACGTAGGCCTCCGAGAAGGTTCCCGACTCGGTGGGGGATAGGCGGGTCGGCTCGAGGGCTCGGGCCTCGGGGAGGGCTGCCGACAGGTCGCCGGCGGGGACGGGCCGGAGGAAGGGCGCGGCGGCCAGCCGGCGGACGAGGGGGCCGTAGATGCCGCCCGGCAGCCCGGGCGGCACGACGAGGGCGATGCCGCGGGCGACCCCAGGCTGCTCCAGCCAGATGGCGGCCAGCTCCCCCAGGACGGCCTGGGCGGCCAGGACGGGATCCTCGGCCGACGCGGCCTCGATGCGCCGCTGCAGGTCGGCGTCGGGGACCACGGCCAGGACGGTCCCGGCTGGGCCGGCCCTGAGCGGCGCGACGGGTGGGGCGGCGAAGCCCAGGGGCTGGGGCTCCCGGCGAACGCCCCCGGGGTCGAGGATCAGGGTTCGGACTCCCAGGCGGGTCAGGGCCGCCAGGCTGGCGTGGTCCAGGGCCCCGCCGGGGGGGCGGAGGAGGGTGGGGTCGGGGGACGCCCCCACGAGCTCGGCGACGAGCTCGCGACCCCGGTCGAGCTGGGTGGCCAGGTCGCGGCCGAGGCCGCCGCCCATGGCGGGCAGCAGGGGCGCGGCCAGGGGGTAGGCGGACAGGTGGGCGTGGCCTGAGGTGGCGATGGCGCCGAGGGCGGCCAGGGCGGAGGCGGCCCGCCCGGAGCCGGCCTCGCCCTGCGCCACCGTCCGGGGGCCACCCTCCTGGACAACGGTGTAGCCGCCGCGCATGCGGCGGAGCTGATCCACCAGGACCGGGGAGACGACCAGGTCGAAGGGGACGGGGCGGGGACCGAGGGCCAGGGGGCGGAGGGCGTCCAGGGCCCCGGCGAGCCAGCCGCCGGGGGCCAACGCCTCCTCCAGGGCGGTGGAGGTGAAGCGGCCGTCGGGGGCGTACCGGATGGGCTCGTGCAGCTCGAAGGCCCAGGCCAGGGCGAGGGGCAGCTCGGGGGTGCGCACGAGGAACACCACGGGCGTTCGCAGGGCGGCCAGGGGCTCGCCGGCGCTGCGCAGCTCCACCTTCAAGGGGTAGATCAGGGAGCGCGCCGTGAGGGCGGTGAGGAAGGCCAGGTCCAGGCGAACGGCGAAGCTGCGCGGCCGCCCCGGCTGGAGGGCCCCCTCCAGGGGCTGGGTCTCGGCGTGGATGACGGTGGGGGGGACGGGATCCTGGCGGAGCGAGAGGTCGTAGGCGGACCGGGAGCGCACGGCGTCCCAGAGGGTGAGGCCCAGGGCCAGGTCCTCCAGGGGCTCGGCGGCCGTGGTCCTGGCCCGGACCTCGACGCGGAGGAGGGGATCCCGGGACGTGACCCAGGGGGTCTGGCGGACCAGGGTGAGCTCCACCGGAGGCTCGTCCTGGGCTGCCGCGGGGACCGGCGGAACGGGGACGGCCAGGGCGATGGTGAGGGCCAGGAGGGCAAGGCGTCTCATGCCGGCGGGCCCATCCTACCGGTCACGACAGGAGGAGCAGCAGCTCCCGGGTGCCGTAGAACAGCGCGACGAGGGACAGGAAGCCACCGACGACGATGCGCAGCGTACGGTCCCGGGCAGCCAGGGCCAGCCGAGCCCCGAGGCGGGCGCCGGGGACGGCGCCCAGGGTCAGGGCCAGGAAGATGCCCCAGTCCACGTGGCCCAGGAGGGTGTGGACCACGGTCCCCGGTGCCACGAGGGCGACGATGGCCACCAGCGACGTGCCCAGGGCTCGCTTCAGGGGCATCCCCAGGACCCCGGCCAGGAGGGGGACCATGATGATCCCGCCGCCGATCCCGAGCAACCCCGACAGGAACCCCGCCCCGCCGCCCACGAGCGCGTACTGCCAGCCGGGGACGTCGCGGGCGGCGGCCTGGCGCACCTGGAGGCCGAGGAGGAGGCGGCCGGCCTGCCAGGCGAGGAGGGCGGCGGTGATGACCAGCAGGACGCCGGGCTCCACCACCGCCGTGGCGGCGGCGCCGGCGGCCGACCCCGCGGCGCCGAGGGGCACGATCCAGGCGGCGGCCCTGAGGTCCACCTGCCCGGCCCGCCGGTAGGTGAGGGCCCCCATGAGGGCCGTGGGGAAGATCATCGGGAGGGGCGTGGCCACCGCGACGATCTCCTCGGGAACCCGGAGGAGGAGGCGGATGGCCGGCTGGGCGACGATCCCGCCCCCGACACCGAAGGCGCCCGAGAGGACGCCGGCGGCGAGGCCGGACAGCAGCCCCAGGACGGCCCGGGCCGGCGTCATGCGGGCGGGTCCACCGCGGGGCCCGCCCGCGCTTGGCTCGGTCGCCTCCTGCCCCGGCCCCGGCGGACAGCCCCGTCGGGCGGTCCGGGGGCGGCGAGGGTCCCGGGCGGGCCAGGGCACCCACCTATACTGGGCGCCCGTGGTCGAGCGCCTGGTGGAGTTCCTCCGCCCGTACCTCTCGCCTCCCTGGGGCTACCTCGTCGTCGGGGCCGCCACGTTCCTGGAGAACTCCGTCGGGGCCGGGCTCGTGGTGCCGGGGGAGACCCTGGTCATCGTCGGGGGATTCTATGCGTCCGTCGGGCAGCTCACGCTGCCCTGGGTGGCCGCCGTGAGCTGCGTGGGGGCCGTCCTCGGCGACAATCTGGGCTACCTCATCGGCCGCCGCTTTGGCCGCGCGCTGCTCGAGCGCCACGGGGCCCGGGTGCTGCTGACGCCCGACCGTCTGGCTGCCGCCGAGGCCTACTACCGGGCCCACGGCGGCAAGACCGTCTTCCTGGGCCGGTTCGTCCCGGTGGTGCGGAGCGTCGGCTTCATCGTGGCCGGGGTCTCCCGGATGCGCTGGCGCCGGTTCGCCGCCTACGACGTGGCGGGGGCGGTGCTCTGGGGGGTGGGCCACACCGTCCTGGGCTTCGTCCTCGGCGAGGGCTACAAGCGGGCCGGCACGTACCTGCGCCTCGCGGGGCTGGTGGCGCTCCTCGTCCTGGCCATCCTGGTCGGGGGCTCAAAGTTGGTGGCCGGGCGCCGAAAGATAGGGAGGGGACCCGGGGGGGAGCCGGTCCCCGGGGAGGACGAGCCGGAAGGACCGGGCGGGGAGTGAGCGCCACGTGGACGTGAAGGAGCTGCTGCGGCACGCCGTGGAGTGCGGGGCGAGCGACCTCCACCTGAAGGTGGGCAACGTCCCCTTCGTCCGGGTGGACGGCCGGCTGGAACCGACCTCCTTTCCTCCCCTGGCGCCGGAGGACACCCAGGCCATGGCCCAGGCCGTCATGCCCCCCCACAAGGTGGAGGAGTTCGCCAGGCGCCACGAGGCGGACGTGGGGTACACGCTGCCGGGCGTGGGGCGGTTCCGGATCAACGTGTACCGACAGCGGGGGTTCGTGGGCCTCGCCGTCCGTCGGGTGCGCTCGGAGATCCCGACCTTCGAGGAGCTCCGGCTGCCGCCGGTGCTGGCGGAGCTGGCGGACTCGCCGCGGGGCCTGGTGCTCGTGACGGGCCCCGCAGGGACCGGGAAGACGACCACCATCGCGGCCATGATCGGCCACATCAACCGCACCCGGCGGGCGCACGTCATCACGATCGAGGACCCCATCGAGGTCGTGCACGACGACCACCTGTCCATCATCGAGCAGCGGGAGATCGGCCTGGACACCGAGTCCTACGCGGCGGCCCTCCGGCACGTCATCCGGCAGGACCCCGACGTCGTGTTCATCGGGGAGATCCGGGACGCCGAGTCCGCCCTCTCCGCCATCCAGGCGGCGCAGACGGGCCACCTCGTGATCTCGACCCTCCACACGATCGACGCCACGGAGACCGTGAACCGGATGCTCGACCTGTTCCCGCCCGAGCAGCAGCGGGAGATCCGGCTGTCCTTCGCCGGGGCCCTGCGGGGGATCGTGTCCCAGCGGCTGGTGCCCCGGGCCGACGGGAAGGGGCGGGTGCCGGCGGTGGAGGTGCTCATCAACACGGGGCGGATCGCCGAGCGCATCGTCGAGCTCAAGGGGTGGGTCGAGATCGCCGACGTCATCGCCGAGGGCGACTTCTACGGCATGCAGACCTTCGACCAGGCCCTCGTGAAGCTCGTGGCGGAGGGGACGGTCCGGGAGGAGGACGCGCGGGCGGCGGCCACGAACCCCCACGACTTCAACCTGGCCCTCCGCGGGGTGCTCACCCGGGGGGAGCCCCGGCTGCAGTAGCGGGTCACCCCGGCTCCCCGGCGGCGCGCCGGGCGGCGCGCTCGAAGGGGTGCCGCCGGTACCCGAAGGGGACGGCCAGGGCGAGGTAGGCCGGGATGTACAGCGGACCCCAGCGCCGGTACTGGCGGACGTGGGCGCGCTCGTGGGCGAGGAGCTGCCCCTCCAGGGGCCGGGCGGAGACCACCACCAGGCCGACGGTCATGGCGGTGCGGTTGGCCCGCTGCAGGACCCAGGTGAGCCCCCGGGGGGCGCGGTCGAAGGCCAGCACTCCCCCGACCAGGCGCGGCCGCTGGAACGTCAGGACCCCGAGGAGGAGGCCCAGCAGCGTGTTCGGCAGGGTCCACACGAAGCCGAGGACGAGGCGGAGGGCTGCCAGCACGGGTGCACGGTACGGGATCCGGAGCGGCCCCTGGGGGGCAGCGGGCCGCCCCTGGGTGCCGGGTATCCTTCGGTGGTCATGCCCGGTCCCACGAGGCCCCGGGTCGGGGCAGCGCTGCCGGTGGACCCCCTCGCCCGCGAGCTGGGTGAGCGCTTCCGGGCGGCCGGCTACGAGCTGTACCTGGTGGGCGGGGTCGTCCGTGACCTGCTCCTGGGCCGTCTCCGCGACGACCACGAGCTGGACATGGCCACCGACGCGCCGCCCCACGAGACGACCCGGATCCTGCGGGGCTGGGCGGAACGGCAGTACCTCGTGGGGGTCCGGTTCGGCACGGTGGGTGCGCGCAGGCGCGGCCGGCTTCTGGAGATCACGACCTTCCGGGAAGAGGTCTACCCCGAGGACCAGCGCAAGCCGGCGGTGACCTTCGCCAGGGACATCGAGACCGACCTGTCACGGCGGGACTTCACCATCAACGCCATGGCCGTCCGCCTGCCCGAGGGGACCTTCGTGGACCCCTTCGGGGGCGTCCGGGACCTGGCGGCTCGGCGCCTGGACACTCCCCTCGACCCCGAGCTGGCCTTCTCCGACGACCCCCTGCGGATGCTCCGGGCGGCGCGCTTCGCGGCCACCCTCGAGGTCACGCCGGCGCCGCGGGTGGTGGAGGCCGTGCGGCGGATGCACGGGCGCCTGGGGATCGTCTCGGCCGAGCGCATCCAGGAGGAGCTGAGCAAGCTGCTCCTCGGCGCCCGGCCCTCCCGGGGGCTGGACCTCATCGTGAGCACCGGGCTGGCCGGTGAGTTCCTGCCGGAGCTGCCGGCCCTGAAGCTGGAACAGGACCCCGTCCACAAGCACAAGGACGTGCTGCGCCACACGTACGCCGTGGTCGAGCGGTGCGAGCCCGACCTCGTGCTCCGGCTGGCCGCCCTGCTGCACGACATCGGCAAGCCCAGGACCCGCCAGATCACGCCCGAGGGGGTCCAGTTCCTGTTCCACGACGTCGTCGGCGCGCGCATGGCCCGGGACCGGCTGCGGGCCCTGCGGTACCCGAACCAGGTGGTGGAGGACGTGGCCAGGCTGGTCGAGCTGCACCTGCGCTTCCACACGTACCGGACGGGGTGGAGCGACAGCGCGGTCCGCCGCTACGTGCGCGACGCCGGGCCCCTCCTGGACCGGCTGAACCAGCTCACCCGAGCCGACTGCACGACGCGGAACCCCTTCAAGGCCAGGGAGCTCGCCGCCCTCCAGGACGAGCTGGAGGAACGCATCGCCCGCCTGGCTGAGGAGGAGAACCTCGAGGCCCTGCGGCCGCCCCTGGACGGACGCCAGATCATGGCCCACCTGGGCCTCGAGCCGGGGCCTCTGGTGGGGGAGGCCAGGGAGCACCTGCTGGAGCTTCGCCTGGAGCGGGGGCCGATGTCCGAGGAGGAGGCCTACCGGGCGCTGGAGGAGTGGGCGGCGTGCCGGGGTCTCAGGTGACCGGGGCCCGGGGCCGGTCCCCCCCGCACCGGGAAGGGCCGTGGCGCCCTCAGCCGATGATCCCGATGCGGGAGGGCGGCCAGACCACCACCAGCGCCTCCCCCACCACCTTGTCGATGGGGACGAAGCCCAGGCCGAAGCGGGAGTCGTTGGAGGCCCCCCGGTTGTCGCCCATGACGAAGAGCATCCCCTCGGGGACCCTCACCCGGTCGAAGGGGGCCGTGCGGACCGTGAGGTAGGGCTCCTCCAGGGGTTTGCCGTTCACGTAGACCCTCCCCCGGCGCCCCTCCACCGAGTCGCCGGGCAGCCCGATGATGCGCTTGATGAAGTCCTCCTCGGCGGGGCGGGTGAGGCCGAGGCCGTCGGTCAACCAGTGGATCAGCGTCCCCACCAGACCCCGGTCCGGCCGTGCGGCGGGGTGGGGATCCTCGAAGACCACGACCTCCCCCCGGCGGGGCTCTCGGAGCCGGTAGGACACCTTGTCCACCAAGACGCGGTCCCCGGGCAGGAGGGTGGGCTCCATGGACCCGGAGGGGATGTAGAAGGCCTGGACCAGGAAGGTCTTGATGAGGAAGGCGAGGACGAAGGCGACGAGGACGAGCACCGGGAACTCCCCGAGGAACGCGAGGATGCCGTGTCCGCCCCGGGCGTCCGCCCTCGTTCCCGGCGTCGTGTCGTGGGCCACGGGAGGATGCTACTCGGCGACCCCGCGGCTGCGGAGGATCCGCCACCCGTGCGCCGCGGCGACCCCCAGGGCCGCGGTGACGGCCAGGTTCGACAGCGCGGCGCCGGCCACCCCGGCGGCGACGGCCAGGGCGAGGTCGGTGCCCCTGAGGTCCCTCACCAACCAGGCGTGGCGCAGCCCCGCGTAGGCGAGGAACCCCGCGAGCGCCCACACGGGGAGGAGGCCCAGGAGCACCGGGACCTGCGACGCGAAGAGCAGCCCCAGCACGAGGAAGACGCCGCCGAGGAGGAGGTTCATCCCGGCCGTCCTGGCCCCCAGCCGGACGTGGGCGGTGAGCCCCCCGGCCCCGTGGCACATGGGCATGCCGCCGAGGATGCCGACGACGACATTGGCGAGGCCCGCCGAGCGGCACACCCGGGTGGGGGTGACGCGGGCCGCGGCGGGGCCGAAGTAGTCGTGGGCCAGGTCGCTCACGGCGACCACGGCGTTGCCGAAGGTGAGGGGCAGCTGGGGCACCACCAGGAGGGGGAAGGCGGCGCCGAAGGCGGAGGCCGGCGGCAGGGCCGGGGACGGCAGGCGGAGGGCCGGGGCGCCGAGGTCGGGGTGGGCGAGGAGCGCGGTGGCCGCCAGGCCGGCCAGGAGGAGGGCCAGGGCCGCCCCGTACCGGCCCCTGCGGGCCGCGCGGGCCACCGCGGCGAAGGTGAGGACCATGAGCCCCAGGGGCCAGGGGGAGGGCGGCACGCCCCGAAAGACCTCGGGCGGGGCGACGGCCAGCCGGACGGCCGTCAGGACCAGGAGCAGCCCCACTCCGAGCTGGAGGGCCCGGACCACCGGCTTGGTGAACAGCCGGGCCACGAGGTCGGCGACGTGGTGGACGGAGAGGAGCAGCAGGAACAGCCCCAGCTCGATCCCGGCGGCGTGGATCACCTCGGGGGCGAGGCGCTGGGCGACGGCCACGGCCGTCAGGGCCTTCAGGGGCTGCACGGGGAAGGGGACCCGGAAGGCCGCGCCGGCGGCCACCAGGAGGATCCCGGCCCCGAGGAGGACGGCGCCGGGGTCCAGGCCGTTCACCAGGATGAGGGCGGCGGCCAGGGGCACGAAGACGCCCAGGTCGGCCACGGCGCCGCTGGCCTCGCCGAGGCCCAGGCGGAACTCGCCGGCGCGGAGCCGGGAGCGGAGGGCCTCTGCCGTGGCCCGCTTCACTCGGGCACCTGGACCATGACGTTCGTCGCCTTGACCATGGCCACCGCCCGCATGCCGGGTGCGAGGCCCATGGCGTCAGCGGCCTCCCGGGTGATGAAGGCGAGGACCCGGTGGGGGCCGGCCAGGATCTCGACGGTGGCGGCGAGCCGGCCCTTCCTGACCGACGTGATGATCCCGGGGAACCGGTTGCGAGCGGACAGGCTGACCGGCTGGGGTTGCCGCTGGCGCTCGGACAGCAGGCGGGCCACCTCGGAGGCGGGGATGCGCCGCTGGCCGCCGGGCGTGCGGATGGCGCGGAGGCGCCCCTCCCGCTCCCAGCGCCGGAGGGTCTCCACGCGGACCCCCAGCGCGGCGGCGGCCTCGCCGATGCGGTAGGTGTCCTCCACGGGTGCCGAGTCTAAAGGTTCCCGGGCGAGGGTGTCCAGCTAAACCTGGCGATGAGGCCGGCAATCTGTCGTCGGGCGGAGGGGTCGGTCCTCGCCGCCTAGACGGCAAAGCGGATGTGGAGGACGTCGCCGCCAAGCCCTACCTCGCCGCCGAGGGCACCGCCACGGCGGCCTAGCTGTAGTTCCCATTCACGTCGTAGACAGGTGAGAGCCTCCTGGCCCGGTCCTCGGCGGCTCCCGGGCCCGACCGCGGCCCGCCATCGCAGGGAGACCCCGCCGGGCCGGGAGGCCCGGGCCCAACCGGGGACCGTACGCAGGGAGACCCCGCCGTGGGGGGAGGCCGTGTCCCTCCTCGCGGGGCCCCGCCTACGGGTGGTCCCCGGTCCGGCAGGACCGTGCCGTCGGGGCGAAGGAACCGGAACCCCT
>CAYVCH010000050.1:8930-12271 GCA_964449755.1 uncultured Actinomycetes bacterium | reverse complement strand
TGCGGATGCACTACATCCGGATCCTCCCCGGGGACCGGGTGCTGGTGGAGCTGTCCCCGTACGACCTCACGCGGGGCAGGATCGTGTACCGCTACAAGTGAGCGGGGAGGAGCGGGAGTGAAGGTTCGCCCCTCGGTGAAGAGGATGTGCGACCGGTGCCGGGTGATCCGCCGGCGCGGGCGGATCATCGTCATCTGCTCCAACCCCCGCCACAAGCAGCGGCAGGGGTGAGGCGGGGGCCATGGCACGGATCGCCGGCGTCGACCTCCCCCGGGACAAGCGGGTGGAGATCGCCCTCCGCTACATCTACGGCATCGGGCCCACACGGGCCGTGGAGGTGATCACCCACGCCGGGGTGGACCCGGGCACCCGGGTCCGGGACCTGTCGGAGGAGGAGATCGTCCGCATCCGGGAGTTCATCGACCGCAACTACAAGGTCGAGGGGGACCTCCGCCGGGACGTTGCCAGCGACATCAAGCGGAAGATCGAGATCGGGTGCTACCAGGGACGTCGTCACCGCCTGAGCCTGCCGGTGCGGGGGCAGCGGACCCACACGAACGCCAGGACCCGCAAGGGGCCGAAGAAGACGGTGGCGGGGAAGAAGAAGGCCAGGAAGAAGTAGGGGACCCATGGCGAAGCCCAAGGCGAAGAAGGCCAGGAAGAAGGAGAAGAAGAACGTCGTCCACGGTCACGCCCACATCAAGTCGACCTTCAACAACACGATCGTGACCATCACGGACCTCCAGGGCAACACCATCGCCTGGGCGAGCGCCGGCAACGTGGGGTTCAAGGGCTCCAGGAAGTCCACGCCCTTCGCGGCGCAGCTCGCGGCCGCGGCGGCCGCCCGACGGGCCCAGGAGCACGGGCTGCAGAAGGTGGACGTGTTCGTGAAGGGCCCGGGCTCGGGCCGCGAGACGGCCATCCGCTCGCTGGCCGCCACGGGCCTGGAGATCCTGGGGATCCAGGACGTGACGCCGGTGCCCCACAACGGGTGCCGGCCGAAGAAACGACGGCGCGTGTAGGCGCGCCGGCCGGGCCCGGGGCAGCGGGCGGCCAGGAGGTCGGCAGCGAGCCCCGGAGCCCCAGTGCGGATCGGCGGGGCAGGAGTGGATGATCCCCCGCCGGAGGAGGGAAGACACGTGTTCATCGTCGCGAGGCCGCAGATCCAGGAGGAGACCGTCTCGCCCACCCGCTCCCGGTTCATCATCGAGCCGCTGGAGCCGGGCTTCGGCTACACCCTCGGCAACTCCCTCCGCCGGACGCTGCTGTCGTCCATCCCCGGTGCCGCCGTCACGTCGGTGCGCATCGAAGGCGTGCTCCACGAGTTCTCGACCATCCCCAAGGTCCGGGAGGACGTGACCGACATCATCCTCAACCTCAAGGAGCTGGTGATCCGCTCCGAGGTCGACGAGCCGGTGAACGTCTACCTCAAGGCCAAGGGGCCGGCGGAGGTGACGGCGGGCGACATCTCGCCCCCCGCCGGCGTGGAGATCGTGAACCCGGACCTCCACATCGCCAGCCTGGGCAAGGGGGCCACGCTGGAGATGGAGATGGTGGTGGAGCGGGGCGTGGGCTACCGGCCGGCGGAGCTGAACAAGAAGCCCCGGGACCCCATCGGGGTGATTCCGGTGGACTCCATCTTCTCCCCCGTCCGGCGGGTCTCCTACGCGGTGGAGAACACCCGGGTGGAGCAGATGACCGACCGGGACCGGCTGATCCTGGACGTGGAGACCGACGGCTCGGTGACGCCCCGGGAGGCGGTGGCCTCGGCCGGGGGCACCCTCCTGGAGCTGGTCCAGCTCTTCGCCGAGCTGGCCGAGGCGGCCAGCGTCTCGGTGGGCCCGGCCGAGGAGGAACCGGTCCCCAGCGACTACCAGATCACCATCGAGGACCTGAACCTGTCGGTGCGGTCCTACAACTGCCTGAAGCGGGAGGGCATCAACACCGTTGGCGACCTGGTCCAGCGGTCCGAGGCCGAGCTCATGGACATTCGCAACTTCGGGCAGAAGTCCATCGACGAGGTGAAGCAGAAGCTGTCCGAGCTGGGCCTGTCCCTCAGGGAGGAGTAGGGGTGCCGAAGCCACGGAGGGGCCCTCGTCTCGGAGCGGGCCCCGCCCACCAGCGGCTCATGCTGGCGGGGCTCGCAGCCCAGCTCTTCGTCCACGGGGGGGTCCGGACGACGGAGGCCAGGGCCAGGGCGGTCCGACCCCTGGCCGAGCGGCTCATCACCTTCGCCAAGCGGGGCGACCTGGCGGCCCGCCGGGAGGTGCTGAAGGTCATCCCCGACCGGGACGTGGTGGCCCGGCTCTTCCACGAGATCGCGCCGCGCTATGCGGACCGGCCGGGGGGCTACACGCGGATCCTGAAGCTCGGCCAGCGCAAGGGCGACGGCGCGCCGATGGCCAGGATCGAGCTGGTCGGCGCGGAGGAGCGGTAGTAGGGAGAGGGGGACCGGTCCCCGCCCGGCTGCCGAGGGTGGCGGGAGGCTCGGGATGCGTCCCCTGAAGCTGGTGCTCGCCTACGACGGCACCGGCTTCCGGGGCTTCGCCCGCCAGCGGGGGCAGCGCACGGTCCAGGGGGTGCTGGAAGCCGCCCTCGAGCGGCTCCTCGGCGAGGTGCCCACCCTCTCCGTGGCGGGGCGGACCGACGCCGGCGTCCACGCCCGGGGGCAGGTGGTGTCGTTCAGGGCCGCCAGCCGCGGGGTGGAGCCGGAGCGGCTCCAGCGGGCCCTGAACGCCCTGCTCGCCCCGGAGGTCGTCGTCCGGCGGGCCCGCTGGGCCCCGGCGGCCTTCGACGCCCGCCGCAGCGCCGTGGCCCGCGAGTACCGCTACCGGATCGACCTGGGTCCCCTCCCGGACCCCTTCACCGCCCGCTACGTCTGGCACCGGCCGGGGGTCCTCCGCCTGGCGGCGATGCGGGCCGCCGCCGCCCACCTCGTGGGCGAGCACGACTTCGCCTCCTTCTGTCGCCGGCCCGAGGTGGGCGGCACCGTCCGCCGCCTGGAGCGGCTGGCCGTGTCCCGCCGGGGGGACCGGGTGGAGGTCCTCGCCCGGGCCAACGCCTTCTGCCACCAGATGGTCCGGAGCCTGGTCGGGACCCTCGTGGCGGTCGGGGAGGGTCGCCTCGGGCCCCGGGACGTGCCGGGAATCCTGGCCGCACGGGACCGGTCGCGCGCGGGTCCCGTGGCCCCCGCCCACGGCCTCACCCTGGAGCGGGTGATCTACCCGCGGGGCCTCTGAGCTGCCGTGGCCGGCTCAGACCCGGAGCGGGACGGGGTAGACCTCGTCGGTGGGGTGTCCGGCGCGCTCGTGGATCCGCTTCACGGCCCCGGCGTCGGGCGC
>CAYVCH010000050.1:0-8830 GCA_964449755.1 uncultured Actinomycetes bacterium | reverse complement strand
TGGCTCCCTCCCTTCCGCGGGCTCCGGCACCCTATCAGCTGCTCCCGGGGGTGTCCACGGTGTCTCCGCGGCGGGTGCGTGCACGCTGGCCGACTTTGACGGCACCCGTTGCCGCAGGTAGCATGGGTTGTTGGCCTGCGGGCCGGCGCTTCCTGCATTGAAGACCTACGCCCCGAAGCCGCGCGACGTCGAGCGCCGTTGGTACGTGGTGGACGCCGACGGTGCCGTCCTCGGCCGCCTGGCCTCGGAGGTGGCGAAGGTCCTCCGGGGCAAGCACAAGCCGATCTTCGCCCCCCACGCTGACGCGGGCGACCACGTGATCGTGGTGAACGCCCGGGGGGTGCGCCTCACCGGCGGCAAGGAGCAGACGAAGGTCTACCACCGGCACTCGGGGTACCCGGGGGGCCTGAAGGCCACGGTCTACGCGAGGCTGCTGGCCGAGCGGCCGGCGCTGGCGGTGGAGAAGGCGGTGAAGGGCATGCTGCCGAAGAACCGGCTGGGGCGGGCCATGTTCCGCAAGCTGAAGGTCTACGAGGGGCCCGACCACCCCCACGCTGCCCAGCAACCCGTCCCCCTGGCCCTGGGGGAGGTCCCGCCGTGGCAGGGCCTCCCCGGGCCGGAAGCCCGGCGCGGAAGCGCCGGGGGCGGGAAGGACCGGGGCGGGAACGGGCCGGCGGCCGAGGAGGCCCGGACCGGCACCGCCTCCAGGCCGGGAAAGGCTCGCCGGGGAGGTGAGGCCCGGTGACCACCATCGCCACGGGCCGGCGGAAGGAGGCCGTGGCCCGGGTCCGCCTGGTCCCCGGGTCGGGTTCCTTCCGGCTCAACGGCCGGTCCCTGGAGGAGTACTTCCCGACCAGGGCCCAGCGGATGATCGTGACCGCCCCCCTCCGCCAGGTGGGCAAGGAGAAGGAGCTGGACGTCATCGCCCGCATCGACGGCGGCGGCGTGAGCGGGCAGGCCGGCGCGCTGCGCCTGGGCATCGCCCGGGCCCTGGTGGACCTCGACCCGAGCCTTCGCCCGGTGCTGAAGGGCGAGGGGTTCCTCACCCGCGACGCCCGGGAGAAGGAGCGTCGGAAGTACGGATTGAAGAAGGCCCGCAAGGCGCCGCAGTACTCGAAGCGGTAGGCGGGCCCCTACTGGCCCTCCCGGGCCTCTCCCCCCAGGCCCTCCAGGACGAGGCGGGCCTGGACCTCGAGCTCCGAGGGGACCCAGAGCTGCATGGGCCCCACCCGGTAGGGGCCTTCCCCCTCCCCCTTGAGGAGCACGGGGATGCCCTCGGCCTCCAGGCGCGCCCTGGCCACCTGGGCCTCGACGAGGGAGGGGGCCGTGAAGACGAGGACGGGCTCCCCCCAGGCCCTGGCCCCACGGTCGCCACGGCTCACCGCGCCCCCCAGGTCGACCGGCCGCGATTGACGGTCGTCAATCTACCCTCTACCCTCCGCGGCCGTATATCGACACTTCTCGATTCAAAGGAGGCCGGGATGGCGAAGCGTCGACCCCGGGTGAGGTCCCGGCGGCTCGTGCCGTCTCGGCGGAAGGCCCGCCCCGTCATGTCCTGCGAGACCTGCGGGTCGGTGCGGGACGGGCGGTGGACGGCGCGACCGGTGGCCTCGTCCTCGCGCGCGGCCCTGGGGGAGCCCAGGGCGCGGCTCGCCTGATGGCCAGGGTGGCCGGCATCCCGCTCCCCGAGGCCCGGCCCGCCCGTTGCTGCGCCCCCCTGGCGGCCCCGGGGCTCTCGGAGGAAGAGACGGCGACCACGGCCAGGCTGTTCAAGGCCCTGGCCGACCCCCACCGCGTGCGGATCGTGAACCTTCTGGTGACGGTGGGACCGGCCTGCGTGGGCGACCTCCCGCCCCTCCTCGGGCTGTCGCAGCCGACGGTCAGCTTCCACCTGCGGAGGCTGCTGGAGGCGGGACTGGTCAACCGCGAACAGCGGGGGGTGTGGGCCCACTACTCGGTGGACCGAGAGGCGCTGGCCCGCCTCGCGACGATCTTCGGGGACGGACGGTGACGGAAGGGACCGGGTACGGTGAGGGCCTCTCGGTGGTGGGCTTCGAGGACCTCCGGGTGGAGCCCACCCCCGGTATCCTTGCCGCGGTGGTCAGGGCGAGGAAGCCGTGAGCCGGGTGGCCACCGGGCGGGTCCCCACGGTGCTCTTCGTCTGCGTCCACAACGCCGGCCGCAGTCAGATGGCGGCGTCCCTCCTCCAGCGGTACGCGGGGGACCGGGTGGAGGTGCGCTCGGCCGGGAGCGCCCCCGCCGAGGCCCTCCACCCCGAGGTGGTGGCCGCCATGGCGGAGGTGGGGATCGACCTCTCCCGGGCCCGTCCCCGGGGGCTCGAGGAGGGGGACGTGGCGGCGGCGGACGTGGTGATCACCATGGGCTGCGGGGACGCCTGCCCCGTGTCTCCCGGCACGCGCTACCTGGACTGGGAGGTGCCCGACCCCGCCGGGAAGTCCCTCGAGGAGGTGCGGGGGATCCGCGACGAGATCGACCGGCGGGTGCGGGAGCTGCTCCGGGAGCTGCTGGGGTAGGCTTCCCGCCGTGGGGCGCCTGTTCGGCACCGACGGGGTCCGGGGGGTGGCCGGCACCGAGCTCACCCGGGACCTGGCCGAGGCCCTGGGGCGGGCGGCGGCGCTCGTCCTGGCGGGCGGCGGCCCCCGCCCGGTCTTCGTGGTGGCCAGGGACACCCGGGCCTCCGGCACCTGGCTGGAGGAGGCCCTGGTGGAGGGCATCCGCTCGGCCGGGGGGACGGCTCTCCTGGCGGGGGTGCTGCCCACGGCGGCGGTGTCGTTCCTGGTCACCGACCTGGGGGCCGACGCGGGGGCGGTGGTCTCGGCCTCCCACAACCCACCCGAGTTCAACGGCCTCAAGTTCTTCGGCCCCGAGGGCCTGAAGCTGCCCGACGAGGTCGAGGACGACATCGAGGCCCGGCTGGCCAGCCGGGCCGGCGGCCGGCGCCCCGGCGGGGCCCGGCGAGTGGCGGACGCCGCCGAGCGGTACCTGGTCCACCTGGTGGCGGCGGCCGAGGCCCGCCTGGAGGGCATGCGGGTCGTGGTGGACTGCGCCAACGGCGCGGCCTGCCGGGTGGCCCCGGAGGCCCTGCGCCGCCTGGGGGCCGAGGTTCACCCCATCCACGACCGCCCCGACGGGCGCAACATCAACGTGGGCTGCGGGGCCCTCCACCCCGAGGTGGTGGCGGCCGCCGTCGTGGAACGGGGCGCCGACGCCGGGGTGAGCCTGGACGGCGACGCCGACCGGGCCCTCTTCGCCGACGCCGCCGGCAACGTGGTGGACGGGGACCAGGTCCTGGCGGCCTGCGCCCTCAGCATGAAGGAGGAGGGGACCCTGGCGGGGGACGCGGTGGTGGCCACGGTCATGGCCAACCTCGGCTTCCACCGGGCCATGGAGGCCGCGGGGATCCGGGTGGTCCCGGCTCCCGTCGGCGACCGGTACGTGCTGGAGGAGATGCGGCGGACCGGCGCCGTGCTGGGGGGCGAGCAGTCCGGCCACATCGTCTTCGCCCGCCACGCCGCGACCGGCGACGGGATCCTCACGGCCGTCCGGTTCCTCACGATGGCGGCGCGGCGCGGGGTGAGCGTGGCAGGCCTGGCCTCGTGCATGCGCCGCTACCCCCAGATCCTGGAGAACGTCCCGGTGGCCGACCGGGACGCCCTGGAGGGCGCGGGGGCCGTGTGGGAGGCGGTGTCGGCGGCGGAGGCCACCCTGGGATCCACCGGACGGGTCCTGGTGCGGCCGTCCGGGACCGAGCAGGTGGTGCGGGTCATGGTGGAGGCCGAGTCCGAGGAGGAGGCCAGGCGGCAGGCCGAGGCCATCGCGGCCGTCGTCCGGGGCACGCTGGGGCCCGGGTAGCCGCCTCCGGTCCTTCGCCGGGCGGTCCACGGCTGTTACGCTCGGGGGCCTGATGTGCGGGATCGTGGGGTACGTGGGGCGTGAGGAGGCCCTCCCCATCGTCCTGGAGGGCCTGCGCCGCCTGGAGTACCGGGGCTACGACTCGGCCGGGGTGGCCCTCCTCGACGCGACGCTGCAGGTCGTGAAGCGGGCCGGCAAGCTCGAGGAGCTGGAACGGGCCCTGGCGGGGGGGAGCCGCCCCAGCGGGTCGGTGGGGATCGGGCACACCCGGTGGGCCACCCACGGCGAGCCCACCGACCACAACGCCCATCCCCACGTGGACTGCCGCGGGCGGATCGCCGTGATCCACAACGGGATCATCGAGAACTTCGCGGAGCTGCGGGCGCTCCTGGAGAAGGACGGGCACCGCTTCGCCTCCGAGACCGACACCGAGTGCATCGCCCACCTCATCGAGGACCGCTACCGGGGGGACCTGGGGGAGGCCGTGCGGGCCGCCGTCCGGGAGCTCGCCGGGGCCTACGCCATCGTCGTCCTCTGCCTCGACGAGCCGGACGTGGTCGTGGGGGCCAAGGTCTCCTCCCCCCTCGTGGTCGGCCTGGGAGAGGGGGAGAACCTCCTGGCCTCGGACATCCCGGCCCTCCTGCCCAGGACCCGCCGGGTGGTCCCGGTGGAGGAGGGACAGGTGGTCGAGGTCCGGCGGGAGGGCGTGCGGATCACCGACTTCCAGGGCGCCGAGCTGCCGTGGCAGCCCACGGTCGTGGACTGGGACGTGGCCCGGGCCCAGAAGGGCGGCTACGACCACTTCATGCTGAAGGAGATCCACGAGCAGCCGGCGGCCATCCGGGACACCCTGGTGGGACGCGTGGTGGGGGGCCAGCTCGTCCTGGACGACCTGCGCATCGGCCCCGACGCCCTCCGGGCGGTGGACAAGGTCTTCGTGGTGGCCTGCGGGACGGCCTTCCATGCGGGGCTCGTGGCCAAGTACGCCATCGAGCACTGGACCCGGATCCCCGTGGAGATCGAGATCGCCTCGGAGTTCCGCTACCGGGACCCGGTGCTCGGCCCCGACACCCTGACCCTCGCCGTGTCGCAGTCGGGGGAGACCATCGACACCCTGGAGGCGGCCCGCCACGCGGCGAGCCAGGGCTCCCGGGTTATCGCGGTCACGAACACCGTGGGCTCGAGCCTGGCCAGGGAGGCCGACGGGGTGCTGTACACCCACGCCGGGCCGGAGATCGGCGTGGCCGCCACGAAGACCTTCGCCACCCAGATGGTGGCCCTGCACCTCACCGCCCTCTACCTCGCGCAGGTCCGGGGCAGCATGTTCCCCGAGGAGATCGCCGAGGTCCTGGACCGCATGGACCAGCTGCCGGACCAGGTGGAGCGGGCCCTGGGCCTGGACCCCCGGGTCCGGGAGCTGGCCCGCCGGTGGGCGGACGTGCGCGACGTCCTGTTCATCGGCCGCCACACCGGCTACCCGGCGGCCCTGGAGGGGGCCCTGAAGCTCAAGGAGATCTCCTACATCCACGCCGAGGGGTACCCGGCGGGGGAGCTGAAGCACGGCCCCATCGCCCTGGTGGAGCCGGGCGTGCCGGTGGTGGCGGTGGCCACCGAGTGCCACGTCTACCCGAAGGTCCTGTCCAACATCCAGGAGGTCCGGGCCCGGGGGGCGGACGTCCTGGCCGTGGCCACCGAGGGCGACGCCCGGATCGGGGAGGTCGCGCAGCACGTGCTCTTCGTGCCCCGGACCCCGGAGCTGCTGGCCCCGGTGGTGGTGACGGTGCCGCTCCAGCTGCTCGCCTACCACATCGCCGTGGGGCGGGGCTGCGACGTGGACCGCCCCCGGAACCTGGCGAAGAGCGTGACGGTGGAGTAGGCCGGGCCCACGCCAGGCCCCGTCCTCCGGTGGGGCGGGTGCCCTAAGCTTTCGTGCGTGAACGTCGTGGGCATCGGCGTCGACATCTGCGACGTGGGCCGGATGGCCCGGGCCCTCGCCCGACACCCCAGGCTCCCCGCCCGGGTCTTCACCGAGGAGGAGGTGGCCTACTGCGAGGGTCGGGCCGCGCCGGCCGAGTGCTACGCGGGGCGGTTCGCGGCCCGGGAGGCCGTCATCAAGGCCCTGGGCGGCGTGCGGGGGGCCAGGTGGCGGGACATCAGCGTGGCCAAGCAGGCCAGCGGCGCCCCCTTCGTCGTCCTCGCGGGCGCCGCCAGGGCCCGGGCCGAGCGGCTCGGCGTGGAGCGCGTGCTGATCTCCTTCGCCCACGAGCGGAACGCCGCCGTGGCCTTCTGCGTGGCGGTCGGGCGGTGACGGCGTGCAGCCGATCCTGACGCCCGACGGGAGCGCCGCCCTGGATCGGGCCAGCCGGGAGCGGGGGGTCCCGGCCGGGGACCTGATGGAGCGGGCCGGCGCCGCGGTCGCCAGGACGGCCCTGGCCCTGCTGGGTGGCGCCTACGGGCGCCGGGCCGTGGTGGTCGCCGGCAAGGGGAACAACGGCGGTGACGGCCTCGTGGCCGCCCGGCACCTGGCCCGACGGGGGGTCCGGGTGACCGTGGTGATGCTCGCGGAGCCCGCCGCCCTCCGGGAGCCGGCGGCGGGGAACTTCGCCCGCCTCGCCGAGGAGGACCTCCGGGTCCGGCCGTTCTCGATGGGCCTGCTCGAACGGGAGCTGGGCCGGGCCGACGTGGCCGTGGACGCCATCTTCGGGACCGGCTTCCGGGGGGTCCCCCGAGGCGACGCCGCCAGCGCCATCGCCGCCCTCAACGACGCCGACGTGCCGGTGGTGGCGGTGGACATCCCCTCGGGGGTGGACGGCGAGACGGGGGCCGTGGCGGGGGAGGCCGTCTGGGCGGCGGCCACCGTCACCTTCGGGGCCCTCAAGGCCGGGCTCGTCCTCCTCCCCGGTGCCGAGCGGGCCGGGGCCGTGGAGGTCGTCGACATCGGGTTCCCGCCGGACCTCGTCGCGAGCGACCTGCTGCTGGTGGAGGAGGCCGATGTGGCCCGCCTGCTCCCGGCCCGGGAGGCCGACGCCCACAAGCGCTCCACCGGGGTCGTCCTCGTGATCGGGGGGTCGCGGCGGATGACGGGCGCCGTGCGGCTGGTCGCGGAGGGGGCGTACCGGGCCGGGGCCGGCCTCGTCACCATGGCCGTCCCGGAGGGGACCCTGGGGGCGGTGCGGGCCGGCCCCGTGGAGGCGACCTTCCTGCCCCTGCCGGAGACCTCCGAGGGGACCGCGTCCCCGGCGGGTCTGGAGGCCCTCGCCGGGCGGCTCCGGGACGCCGACGCGGCGGCGGTGGGCCCCGGGATGACCACGCAGCCGGAGACCGCCGCCCTCGTCCAGCGGGTCGTGGCCGAGAGCCCCGTGCCCCTGGTGGTCGACGCCGACGCCCTGAACGCCTTCGCCGGACGGGCCGGGGAGCTGGCCCGCCGGCGGGCTCCGGCGGTCCTCACGCCCCACGCCGGGGAGGCGGCCCGGCTCCTGGGGGCCTCGAGCCGGGAGGTGAACGAGGACCGGGTGGGGAGTGCGCGGAAGCTGGCGGCGGCGACCCAGGCGGTGGTGCTCCTGAAGGGGTACCGCACCCTGGTGGCGTCGCCCGAGGGGCGGGTCCGGGTGAACCCCACCGGCGGCCCGGCCCTGGCCACGGCCGGGACGGGCGACGTCCTGACCGGCGTGGTGGCCGCCCTCCTCGCCCGGGGCCTGGCCGCGGCCGACGCCGCCGTGGCCGGGGCCTACCTCCACGGGCTGGCCGGCTCCCTGGCGGGACTGGAGCTGGGGGAGGGCACGATGGCCAGGGACGTCCTGGAGCGGATCCCCGAGGCGGTGGAGAGGGTGTCCGGGCGGTGAGCCGGCTCCGTCCCACCGTCGCCCGGGTGGACCTGGACGCCGTCCGCCACAACGTCCGCGCCCTCCGGCCCGAGGGGGCCGAGCTCATGGTCGTGGTGAAGGCCGACGGCTACGGTCACGGGGCGGCGCCGGTGGCCCGGGCGGCCCTGGAGGCGGGCGCCACGTGGCTGGGGGTGGCCCTGGTGGAGGAGGGGATCGCCCTGCGGGAAGGGGGGATCGATGCCCCCGTCCTGGTCCTGGCGGAGTTCCCCCGGGGCTCGGAGAAGGAGGCCCTGGCCGCCGGCCTCACCCCCACCGTGTACACCGAAGAGGGCCTCCGGGCCCTCGCCGGCGCCGGCGCCACCGGGGTCCACCTCAAGGTGGACACCGGCATGCACCGGGCCGGGCTGTGGCCACCGGAGGACGCCGTGGCCTTCGCCCGGCGGGTGGTGGAGGCGGGCCTGTCCCTGGAGGGCCTCTGGACGCACTTCGCCCGGTCCGAGGAGGACGAGGAGACGACCCGGGCCCAGCTCCGGAGGTTCCTGGCCGTGGCTGAGGCCGTGCGGGCGGAGGGGATCGCCCCCCGCTACCTCCACGCCGCCAACAGCGCCGCCGTGCTCCGGTACCCCGAGACCCACCTGGACCTGGTGCGGGTGGGCATCGGCGCCTACGGGGTGGCGCCGGCCCAGGGCCTCGCCCCGGGGCTCAGGCCGGCCCTCAGCTGGTGCTCCGCGGTGGCCCTCGTGAAGCGCCTCCCCGCCGGCGAGGCCGTGTCCTACGGCCACCGCTACCGGCTGGAGCGCCCGGCCACCGTGGCCACGGTGCCCGTGGGCTACGCCGACGGGTACCTGCGGGCCCTCTCCTGCCGGGCCGACGTGCTGATCCGGGGCCGCCGCCGGCGGGTGGCGGGGAGCGTCACCATGGACCACATCCTGGTGGACTGCGGCGACGACCGGGTGGCCCCCGGGGACGAGGTGGTCCTGCTGGGCCGGCAGGGAGACGAGGTCATCACCGCCGAGGAGCTGGCGGAACGGGCCGGGACCATCCCCTACGAGATCCTGACCTCGGTGGGCCCACGGGTGCCCCGCGAGTACACGGGCGGGGAGGGGCCGTGAGGCCCCGCCGGGGCCTGGTCG
>CAYVCH010000049.1:0-12325 GCA_964449755.1 uncultured Actinomycetes bacterium | reverse complement strand
CGCCTCCCCGGTGCGCTGCTTCGACGAGGCGACCTCCGCCCGCATGGTGGAGGAGGTGGACCGGGCCCTGCGGGATCGGGACACCCTGGGCGGGGTCTTCGAGGTCATCGCCTACGGCGTGCCCCCCGGCCTGGGCTCCCACGTCCACTACGACCGCCGCCTGGACGCGCGCCTCGCCCTGGCCCTCATGAGCATCCAGTCCGTGAAGGGGGTCGAGGTGGGGGACGGCTTCGCGTCGGCGGCCCGGCGGGGCTCCCGGGCCCACGACGAGATCGTCCTGGACGAGGGGCGCCTGGCCCGGCGCACCGCCAGGGCCGGGGGCATCGAGGGGGGGATGAGCACGGGCCAGCCCATCCGCGTCCGGGCCGCCATGAAGCCCATCTCCACGGTCCCCCGGCCCCTGGCCACGGTGGACCTGGCCACGGGCCGGCCCGACGTGGCCATCCGACAGCGCACGGACGTCTGTTCGGTGCCGGCCGGTGGGGTCGTGGGCGAGGCCATGGTCGCGGTCGTCCTGGCCGACGCGGTGCTCGAGAAGTTCGGGGGTGACTCCCTGGCCGAGAGCCGTCGGAACCTCGAGGCGTACCTGGCGGGGCTGCCGTGATCGTGTACCTGGTCGGCATGCCCGGCTCGGGCAAGTCCACCGTGGGCCCGGAGCTGGCGGCCCGCCTCGGCGTGCCCTTCGTGGAGCTGGACGCCGAGATCGAGCGGGCCGCCGGGAAGCCCGTCCCCCGGATCTTCGCCGAGGACGGCGAGACCCGCTTCCGGGAGCTGGAGGCACAGGCCCTGGCCGAGGTGGCCGCCTCCCGAGACCCCTCGGTGGTGGCCTGCGGCGGGGGGGTGGTGGTGGAGCCCGCCAACCGGGTGACCCTCCGGGCCACCGGGACCGTGGTCTTCCTCCAGGCGCCCCTCGAGGTCCTCCGCCAGCGGGTCCGGCCCTCCGAGGACCGGCCCCTCATCCGCAAGGAGGGCGACCTGGAGCGGCTCCTCCACGAGCGGGAGGCCCTGTACCGGGAGTTCGCCGTCCACGTGGTCGACGCGAGCGGGGACCCCGCCCAGGTGGCCCGGGCCGTCGAGGAGGAGCTGCGGTGGTCCGCGTAGAGGTGCCCGTGCCCGGGCGCCCCTACGAGGTGGTGGTGGGCCCGGGGGTCATCGGTGCCGCCGGGGAGCTCCTCCCGGAGCTGCCCGGGGCCGAGCAGGCCTTCGTGGTGGCCGACCGGACCGTCGCCGACCGGTTCTTCGAGCCCCTGGCGGACGGCCTGCGGGCCCGGGGGCTGGCCCCCGTGCACCTGGGGGTCCCCCCCGGCGAGGAGGCGAAGACCGTGGCGGTGGCCGAGGTCCTGTGGCACCAGCTCGCCGCCCGGGAGGCCCACCGGGACGACCTGGTCGTGGCCCTCGGGGGCGGGGCCGTGGGGGACCTGGCGGGGTTCGTGGCCGCCACCTACATGCGGGGGGTGCGCCTGGTCCAGGTGCCCACCACCCTCACCGCCCAGGTGGACGCCGCGGTGGGGGGCAAGACGGCGGTGAACCTGCCCGCCGGGAAGAACCTGGTCGGGGCCTACTGGCAGCCGGTGGCGGTCCTGGCCGACGTGGAGTGCCTGGCCAGCCTGGCCGAACGGGAGTTCCGGTCCGGCCTGGCCGAGGTGGCGAAGGTCGGCCTCGCCCTGGACCCCGAGCTGCTCGCCCTCCTGGAGGCGGACCCCGGCCCGGTGCTGGCCCGGGAGCCGGCCGTCCTGGAGGAGGTGGTGGCCCGGTGCCTGCGGGCCAAGGCGGCCACGGTGGCGGCCGACGAGCGGGACACGGGCCCCCGGCTGCACCTGAACTACGGCCACACGCTGGCCCACGCCCTGGAGCGGTTGGAGGCCTTCGCCGGCCGGGCCCACGGGGAGGCGGTGGCGGTGGGGATGGTCTTCGCCGCCCGCCTGGCCGAGGCCCTGGGCCTCGCCGGGCCCGGCCTGGCCCCCCGGCACGTCCGGCTCCTCACCTCCCTGGGCCTGGAGGTGACGGGGGGCCTCCCCGGGCCCGAGGAGGTGCTGGAGGCCTTCCGGCTGGACAAGAAGTACCGGGGCGGGGTGCGGTTCGTGCTCCTGGAGGACGTGGGGCGGCCGAGGGTGGTGGAGGACGTGCCCGAGGGGGTCCTCCGCCGGGTCCTCTCCGAGATGGGGAGGGCCCACCGGTGAACGTGCTGTTTCTCCTCGGCCCCAACCTGGGGGCCCTGGGCCGCCGGGACCCGGAGCGATACGGCACGGCCTCCCTGGCGGAGGTCATGGCCGGGGTGGAGGAGCGGGGTCGCGCCCTGGGCCACGAGGTGGCCTGGCGCCAGTCGGACCACGAGGGCGACCTGGTGGGCTGGCTCCTCTCCGCCCGGGGCGAGGGGTTCGAGGTCGTCGTGCTGAACCCCGGGGCCCTCACCCACTACTCCTACGCCCTCCGGGACGCCGTGGAGGCCTCCGGCCTGCCCGTGCTCGAGGTCCACATGACGAACGTCCACGCTCGGGAGGAGTTCCGGCGGCGGTCCGTCGTCGCGGACGTCTGCCGGGGGAGCATCGTGGGCCTGGGGGTGGGCTCCTACCACCTGGCCCTGGAGGCGCTTCCGTGGATCACGCCCTGAGGCGGGCCAGGCTGGCCCAGGGCCTCTCGGAGCGGGGGGTGGAGGCCCTCCTGGTCACCCGGCTGCCCAACGTCCGCTACCTCACGGGCTTCACCGGCTCGAACGGGCAGCTCGTCGTGGGGGAGGCGGGGGCGGTGTTCCTCACCGACGGCCGCTACGAGGAGCAGGCCAGCCGGGAGGTGCCGGACCTCGAGCGTGCCGTCTACCGCGACGGGCTGGCGGCGGCGGTCCGGGACGCCTGCCGGCGCCTCTCCGCGACCCGCCTGGGCTTCGAGGCGGCGGGGCTCACGGTCCGGGCCCACGGGGAGCTGCTGGCCGCCCTGGAGGACGTCGAGCTGGTCGCCCTGGGGCCCGAGGTGGAGCGGCTGCGCTGGGTGAAGGACGGGGAGGAGCTGGTCGCCCTGGGACGGGCCCAGGAGCTCACGGACCTGGCCTTCGACCACCTCCTCGGGCTCCTCCGGGAGGGGGTGACCGAGCGGGAGGTCGCCCTCGAGCTGGAGGTCGTGATGCGGCGGGCCGGAGCCGACGGGACCGCCTTCGAGCCCATCGTGGCCTTCGGCGAGCACGCGGCCGAGCCCCACCACCGGCCCACCGACCGGCCCCTGTCCCGGGGGGACGTGGTGAAGCTGGACTTCGGTGCGGAGGTGGCGGGCTACCACGCCGACATGACCCGGACCGTGGCCCTGGGGGAGCCGCCGGCGGAGCTTCGGGAGGCCCACGGCCTCGTCCTGCGGGCCCAGCGCGCGGCGGTGGCGGCCCTGGCGGCGGGGGTGCCGGCGGCGGAGGTCGACCGGGCGGCCCGGGCGGTCATCGCCGACGCGGGGTACGGGGAGCGCTTCCCCCACGGCCTCGGCCACGGCGTCGGCCTCGAGGTCCACGAGGGACCGACCCTCCGGGCCTCCTCGGAGGATGTCCTCCCCGCCGGGGCCGTCGTGACCGTGGAGCCCGGGATCTACCTCCCCGGCCTGGGGGGGATCCGGGTGGAGGACATGGTCGTCGTGGAGGACGGCGGCGGCCGGGTGCTCGGGGCCTCCACCCGGGAGCTGGTGGTGCTGTGACCGGGTGGTGAGGAGATGAGCGTCTCTACGAACGATCTCAAGAACGGCATGACCCTCGACCTGGACGGCGAGCTGTGGACGGTCCTCGAGTTCCTCCACCACAAGCCCGGCAAGGGCCAGGCGGTGGTCCGCACGAAGCTCAGGAGCGTCCGCACCGGCGCGGTGCTCGAGCGGACCTTCCGAGCCGACGAGAAGGTGGGCCTGGCCATCGTCGAACGCCGGGAGGAGCAGTTTCTCTACCGGGAGGGTGACCACCTGGTCTTCATGGACCTCGGGTCCTACGAGCAGACCCACGTGCCCGTCGAGGTCGCCGGGGGCGGCGTGAGCTACCTGACCGAGGGGGCCACCGCCGTCGTCGCCTACCACGAGGGCGTGCCCATCGCCGTCGAGTTGCCCGCCGCCGTGGTCCTGACCGTGACCCAGACCGAGCCGGGGCTGCGGGGCGACCGGGTGAGCGGGGCCATGAAGCCCGCCACCCTGGAGACGGGGATCGTCGTCCAGGTGCCCCTGTTCGTGGAGGAGGGGGAGCGGGTGAAGGTGGACACCCGAAGCGGCGAGTACCTGGAGCGGGTGAAGGAGTGACCGGCCGCCGGGCCGCCCGACGCCTGGCCCTGGACGTCCTCTACCAGGCCGACCTCGCCGGGGCCGACCCGGTGGCGGTGCTGGTCGAGAGGCAGGAGGTGGGGAACGAGGTCCCGGCGTTCACCCGGCGCCTGGTGGAGGGGGTGGCCGCCCACCAGCCCGAGCTGGACGGGCTCATCGGCCGCTACGCCGAGGGCTGGACCGTCCCCCGGATGCCGGCCGTGGACCGCACGATCCTCCGGATCGCCTGCTTCGAGCTGCTGTACCTCCCGGAGGTCCCGGTGGGGGTCGCCATCGACGAGGCCGTGGAGGCGGCCAAGCAGCTGTCAACGGAGGCGTCGGGCCGCTTCGTCAACGGCGTGCTGGGCCGGGTGGCCCGGGAGGCGCTGCCCCCCGGACGCGGGGGCCGCTGAGGCGCCGCCCCGGGCTACTCGGTGCCCTCGCCCTCGGGGGTCCCGGCCTTCCGGGCCTCGCCCTGGGCGGGCCGGCCCGACTCCTCCTCGGCGGTCTCCTTCAGGCCCCGCTTGAACTCCGACTGGGCCCGGCCCAGGGAGCGGGCCAGCTCGGGGATCTTCTTGGCCCCGAACAGGAAGGCCACGATGAGGACGATGACCAGGATCTCCGGTGGTCCGATGGAGACGGCGACCATGGCAGCTCCTTCGCTCCTTGGTCCTAGTGTAGAGGCTCGCGGCGGTGGCGCCCGGGGGCGCCCACGGTCGTCGTCGCTGCTATCCTGGGCGTCGAGAGATCTTCCCCCTTTAAGTCCGGTCCGGTGAGGCCGGGAAGGGAGGCAACGTGAGGACGGAGCGTCGGGCCCGGCCGCGTCAGCGGTGGGGCCTTCGTTGCTGATGGGGACCCGCCTCATGGACGGGGCCGAGGTGCGCCGGGCCCTCACCCGCATCGCCCACGAGGTCCTGGAGCGGAACAAGGGCGCGGGGGAGCTGGTGCTGGTGGGGATCGCCGCCCGGGGGGACGAGCTGGCCCGCCGGCTGGCCCGGGAGATCCGCCGCATCGAGGGCGTCCGGGTCCCCGTGGGGGTCCTGGACATCACCTTCTACCGGGACGACATCGGCATGCGCGCCGAGGCCCCCGAGGTGCACGAGACGCGCATCGACTTCGACGTCACCGGCCGGACCGTGGTGCTCGTGGACGACGTCCTCTACACGGGCCGGACGGTCCGGGCGGCCATGGACGCCCTGGTCGACTTCGGCCGGCCCCGGGCCGTCCAGCTGGCGGTCCTGGTGGACCGGGGGCACCGGGAGCTGCCCATCCGGGCCGACTTCGTGGGAAAGAACGTCCCCACCCGCCGGGACGAGGTGGTGCGGGTGGCGGTGGCGGAGGTGGACGGCGAGGACGCCGTCTACGTCGGCGAGCCGGGCGAGGCGGGGGAGCGGGGGCCCCGCCCGGGGCCGGGCCCGGTCGGCGGAAGCGCGGAGGGGGAGCCATGAGGAAGCACCTGCTCTCGGTGAACGACCTCTCGGCCGAGGACGTGACCCGCATCCTGGACACGGCGGAGTCCTTCCGGGAGGTCGGGACCCGGGTCATCAAGAAGGTCCCGGCCCTCCGGGGCCGGACGGTGGTGAACCTCTTCTACGAGAACTCCACCCGGACCCGGATCTCCTTCGAGCTGGCCGCCAAGCGGCTGTCCGCCGACGTCATCAACTTCGCCACGGGCGGCTCCTCGGTGGCCAAGGGGGAGAGCCTGAAGGACACCGCCCTCACGCTCCAGGCCATGGGGGCCGACGCCATCGTCATCCGCCACGCCTCCTCGGGATCCCCCTACCAGCTCACCCGCTGGGTCACCGCCACCGTCATCAACGCCGGCGACGGCACCCACGAGCACCCCACGCAGGCCCTCCTCGACCTGTACACGATCCGGGAGCGCCTGGGCCGGTTCGAGGGGCTGCGGGTGGCCGTCGTCGGGGACGTCCTCCACTCCCGGGTGGCTCGCTCCCTGACCTTCGGACTGACCAAGATGGGCGCCGAGGTCACCCTGGTCGGCCCGCCCACCCTGGTCCCCCCCGAGGCGCCGGCCTGGGGGGCGCAGGTCTCGCACGAGCTCGAGGCCGTCCTGCCCAAGCTCGACGTGTGCTACCTGCTCCGGGTCCAGCGCGAGCGCCAGCGCCAGCAGTTCGTCCCCAGCCTCCGGGAGTACGCCCGACGGTGGGGGCTCACCAGGGAGCGGGTGGAGATGCTCCCCGAGGGGTGCCTGATCATGCACCCGGGCCCCATGAACCGGGGGGTGGAGATCGACTCCGACGTGGCGGACCTGCCCCAGGCGGTCATCGAGGAGCAGGTGACGAACGGCATCGCCGTCAGCATGGCCCTGCTCTACCTGCTGCTCGGCGGGGGGTGGGAGGCGGCGGGTGGCTGAGGCCGTGCTCCTCCGTGGAGCCCGGGTGGTGGACCCGGCGTCGGGGCGGGACGGCACCGCCGACGTCCTGGTCCGGGAGGGCGCCGTCGCCGAGGTCGGGACCGGCCTCTCCCCGGCTGGGGTGGCGGTGCTCGACTGCGATGGCCTCGTCCTGGCCCCCGGTCTGGTGGACCTCCACGCCCACCTCCGCGAGCCCGGGCGGGAGGACCGGGAGACCGTGGAGACCGGCTGCCGGGCGGCCGCCCTCGGCGGCTACACGGCGGTGGCGGCCATGGCCAACACCGACCCCGTCGCCGACCACGCCGCCGTCATCGAGGAGGTCCGGGCCCTGGCCCGCCGGGCCGGCCTGTGCGAGGTGTTCCCGGTGGGCGCCATCACCCGCGGCCTGGCCGGGGAATCCCTGGCGGAGATGGGGGAGATGGCCGAGGCGGGGGTGCGGATGTTCAGCGACGACGGGCGCTGCGTGCCCTCCGCCCGGGTGCTGCGCCTGGCCCTCGAGTACGCGCGGGCGTTCGGCGCGGTCATCGCCGAGCACTGCGAGGACCCCTCCCTGGCCGCGGGGGGCCAGATGCACGAGGGCTACCACGCGTCGGTCCTCGGCCTGGCGGGGGTGCCGGCCGAGGCCGAGGAGGTCGCCGTCGCCCGGGACCTGGCCCTGGCGCGGCTCACCGGGGGGCGGCTCCACCTCTGCCACCTGTCCGCCGCCCGGTCGGTGGAGCTGGTGCGGCGGGCGAAGGCCGAGGGGCTGCGGGTGACGGCGGAGGTGACCCCCCACCACCTCACCTTCACCGACGCCGACCTGGCCGGCTACGACCCCAACCTCAAGGTGAACCCGCCGCTGCGCACGGCCGAGGACCGCGAGGCCCTGCGGGAGGGGCTGGCCGACGGCACCGTCGACGCCGTGGCCACCGACCACGCCCCCCACGCGGTGGAGGAGAAGGAGGCCGAGTTCGACCAGGCCCCTCCTGGCACCATCGGCCTGGAGACGGCCCTGGCGGCCGTCCTGACGGAGCTGGTGGAACCGGGACGGATCTCCCTGCGGCGGGCCGTGGAGGCCATGTCCACGGCCCCCGCCCGGATCCTCGGGGCCGAGGGCCACGGCGGCCCCCTGGAGCCCGGCCGCCCGGCCAACCTGGTGGCCTTCGACCCCTCGGCCACCTGGGTGGTGGAGCCCACCTTCGCCTCGAAGGCCCGGAACTCGGCCTTCCTGGGCCGCACGCTCCGGGGCCGGGTGGTCCACACGATGCTGCGGGGCGAGCTCACGGTGGCCGACGGGAAGGCGACCCGCTGATGGGTGGCCTCGTCAGGACCCCACCGGCTCCTCCGGCCCTGGTGGCGCTGGAGGACGGGACGGTGGCCCGGGGGCAGGCCTTCGGGGCCGCCGGGGAGGCCTTCGGCGAGGCCGTGTTCAACACGGCCATGAGCGGGTACCAGGAGGTCCTGACGGACCCGTCCTACGCGGGGCAGGTCGTCGTGATGACCGCCCCTCAGCAGGGCAACTACGGCGTGAACCGGGAGGACCCCGAGTCCCCCCGGGTCCAGGTGGCGGCCTTCGTGGTCCGGGAGGCCTCCCGGCGGGCCTCCAGCTGGCGGGCCGAGGGGACCCTGGAGGAGGAGCTGGCGGCCGCCGGGGTCGTCGGGGTCCAGGGGGTGGACACCCGCCGCCTCACCCTGCGGCTGCGACAGGAGGGGGCGATGCGCTGCGGGGTGTCCACCGAGGACCTGGACCCGGCATCCCTGGTGGAACGGGTGCGGCGGCAGCCCGGGATGGCCGGCGCCGACCTCGCCCGCCGCGTCTCGGTGCGGGAGCCCTACGAGGCCCGCGACGTGGTCGGCCCCGCCGACGCCTCGGGGGGCCGGGTCTTCCGGGTCGCCGCCTACGACTTCGGCCTGAAGCGCAACATCCTCCGGCTGCTCGCCGCCTCGGGCTGCGAGGCCACCGTGCTGCCCGCCGAGACGCCGCCGGCGGCGGTGCTCTCCGGGGGCTTCGACGGGGCCTTCCTGTCGAACGGTCCGGGCGACCCCGCGGCCACCTCCTACGGGGTCCGGGCCTGCCGAGAGCTGCTGGGAAAGCTGCCGGTCTTCGGGATCTGCCTGGGCCACCAGCTGCTGGCCCTCGCCCTGGGGGGGCAGACGTACAAGATGAAGTTCGGCCACCGGGGAGCGAACCAGCCCGTGAGGGACCTGGCCACCGGCCGAGTGGAGGTGACCTCCCACAACCACGGCTTCGCCGTGGATCCCGACTCCTTTGGCGTCCCGGTCGCCGGGGGCCTGCCGGCCGAGCCCCCCGTGGTCGAGACGGCCTTCGGGCGGGTCGCCCTCACCCACTGGAACCTGAACGACGGCACCCTCGAGGGCCTGCGGTGCCTGGAGGTCCCGGCCCTGTCCGTCCAGTACCATCCCGAGGCGGCCCCCGGGCCCCACGACGCCCGCCACCTGTTCGGCGAGTTCCGCCGCCTCATGGAGGGGGCCTAGCCGTGCCCCGCCGCTCCGACATCGGGCACATCCTCGTCATCGGCTCGGGGCCCATCGTCATCGGCCAGGCCTGCGAGTTCGACTACTCCGGGACCCAGGCCTGCAAGGTGCTCCGCCGGGAGGGGTACCGGGTGGCCCTGGTGAACTCGAACCCGGCCACCATCATGACCGACCCCGAGTTCGCCGATGCCACCTACATCGAGCCCCTGACGCCCGAGTCGGTCCTGGCGGTCCTCGAGCGGGAGCGCCCCGACGCCCTCCTGCCCACCCTGGGGGGCCAGACGGCCCTGAACCTCGCCGTGGCCCTGGCCGAGTCGGGGGACCTGGACCGGCTGGGGGTCGAGCTCATCGGGGCGAGCCTGGAGGCCATCCGGAAGGCCGAGGACCGCAGCGCCTTCCAGCGGGCCATGGCCGAGGCGGGCCTCCCCGTGCCCCGGGCCGGGATCGCGAGGAGCGTGGAGGAGGCCCTCGGGGTGGCCGAGGACATCGGCTACCCCGTGATCGTGCGGCCCTCCTTCGTCCTCGGGGGCGGCGGGAGCGGCTTCGCCGCAGACCCCGCCGCCCTTGCCGGCCTGGCCCGCCGCAGCCTGGCGGCGAGCCCCATCCGCCAGGCCCTGGTGGAGGAGTCGGTGGAGGGCTGGAAGGAGTTCGAGCTGGAGGTCATGCGGGACGGGGCCGGGGGCGCCGTCGTGATCTGCTCCATCGAGAACGTCGACCCCATGGGCGTGCACACCGGAGACTCGGTCACCGTCGCCCCCCAGCAGACCCTCACGGACCGGGAATACCAGCGCATGCGGGACGCCGCGCTCGCCTGCATCCGGGCCGTCGGGGTGGAAACGGGCGGGTCGAACGTCCAGTTCGCGGTGGACCCCCGGGACGGGCGGATGGTGCTGATCGAGATGAACCCCCGGGTCTCCAGGTCCTCGGCGCTGGCCTCGAAGGCCACCGGCTTTCCCATCGCGAAGATCGCGGCCCTCCTGGCCGTCGGCTACCGGCTGGACGAGATCGCCAACGACATCACCGGGGAGACCCCCGCCGCCTTCGAGCCCACCCTGGACTACGTGGTGGTGAAGGTCCCCCGCTTCGCCTTCGAGAAGTTCCCGGAGGCCGACCCGTGCCTCACCACGACGATGAAGTCGGTGGGGGAGGTCATGGCCATCGGGCGCACCTTCAAGGAGGCCCTGGGGAAGGCCTGGCGGAGCCTGGAGAAGGCCGGCTTCGATCTGGGGGCCGACGACCCGGACCTCCAGGGGCCGGAGGGGGAGGACCTGCTCGGGGCCCTCCGCACGGCCACCGAGCGTCGGCTGCACCTGGTCGAGCTGGCCCTCCGCCGGGGCCACACGGTGGAGGAGGTGGCCCGGGCTTCGGGCATCGACCCCTGGTTCGTGGACCAGATCGCCCAGGTGGTGGAGGCCGCCGACGCGGTCCGGGGCCGGGACCTGGCCTCCCTTTCCGCCGGCGAGGTGCGGGAGCTGAAGCGTCTGGGCCTCTCCGACGCCCGCGTCGCGGCCCTCACCGGGACCACCGAGGAGGAGGTGCGCCACCGCCGGGAAGTCCTGGGGGTCGAGCCGGTCTTCAAGACCGTGGACACCTGCGGGGGCGAGTTCCCGGCCCGCACCCCCTACCACTACTCCACCTACGAGGAGGAGACCGAGGTCCGCCCGGCCACACGACCCAGGGTGGTGATCCTGGGGGCGGGGCCGAACCGCATCGGCCAGGGCATCGAGTTCGACTACGCCTGCGTCCACGCGGCCTTCGCCCTGGAGGAGGCGGGCTACGAGTCGGTGATGGTGAACAGCAACCCCGAGACCGTCTCCACCGACTACGACACCTCGAGCCGCCTGTACTTCGAGCCCCTCACCGCCGAGGACGTCCTCGCCGTCTGCCGCGCCGAGGGACCCGAGGGGGTGATCGTCCAGTTCGGCGGTCAGACCCCCCTGAAGCTCGCCCGGGTCCTCGAGGCCGAGGGGTTCCGGGTCCTGGGCACCCGCCCCGAGGCCATCGACCTGGCCGAGGACCGGGGCAAGTTCGCCCGGCTCCTGGCCGAGCTGGGGATCCCCGCGCCCCCCCACGGCGAGGCCCGGGACCTGGAGGAGGCCCGCCGGGTGGCCGCAGCCATCGGCTACCCCCTGGTGGTGCGTCCCTCCTACGTGCTGGGCGGCCGAGCCATGGAGATCGTCTACGACGAGGAGGAGCTGGACCGGTTCGTGGCCACGGCCGCCGCCGCCTCCCCCGAGCACCCCGTGCTCCTCGACCGGTTCCTCGAGGGGGCCATCGAGGTGGACGTGGACGCCGTCGCCGACGGGACCGACGTGTTCATCGGGGCCGTCATGGAGCACATCGAGGAGGCGGGCGTGCACTCGGGGGACTCCTCCTGTGCCATCCCGCCCCCCACCCTCGCCGACGAGGAGCTGGACGCCATCGAGGCCATCGTGGCGGCCCTGGCCCGCCGCCTGGGGGTGCGGGGACTCCTCAACGTGCAGCTGGCCGTCAAGGACGAACGGATCTGGGTTCTGGAGGCCAACCCCCGGGCCTCCCGGACGGTCCCCTTCGTCTCCAAGGTGACCGGGATCCCCCTGGCGAAGGTCGCGACCCTCGTGCTGTGTGGGTGGAGCCTGGCGGCCCTCGCCGCCGAGGGCCTCCTACCCCGGGACCCCGCCCACTACCGCCACCTGCCCCACACCTCCGTGAAGGCGGTGGTCCTGCCCTTCGGCCGCTTCCCCGGCGTGGACACCGTCCTCGGGCCCGAGATGAAGAGCACCGGGGAGGTGATGGGGGTGGACCGGGACCCGGGGGCCGCCCTGGCCAAGGCTCTGGTGGCGAGCGGCGCGGCGCTGCCCCGGGAGGGGACGGCCTTCGTCTCCGTGGCCAACCGGGACAAGCGGGCCATCGTCCTGCCCGCCCGGCGCCTGGCCGACCTGGGCTTCCGTCTGCTCGCCACCCGGGGCACCGCCGGGGTCCTGGAGCGGGCGGGGATCCCCGTGGAGCGGGTGGCCAAGGTCTCCGAGGGGCACCCGAGCGTCGTGGACCTCATCCGGGAGGGACGGGTCGACCTCGTGATCAACACCCCCTTCGGCCGGGGCCCCCGCAGCGACGGCTACTTCATCCGCACCGCGGCGGCGGCCGCCGGGGTCCCCTGCATCACCACGCTGCCCGGGGTCCTGGCGGCCGTCCGGGGCATCGAGGCCCTGAGGGAAGGAGCCGGGCTCCCCCGGCCCCTCCAGC
>CAYVCH010000048.1:0-12437 GCA_964449755.1 uncultured Actinomycetes bacterium | reverse complement strand
CGCCGCCGCCGGCCTCAGGCTGAGCCGGCCTCGGGCGCCCCCGCCGCCAGCACCGGCAGTCGCCGGACCTGCCTGGTCGCCGCCCACCAGGTGACCGCCCAGGCCAGGGCCACGGCGCCCAGGCCGGCGGAGGTGGCGCGGGGGCCGAAGCGGTCCGAGGCCCAGCCGGCGAGCACGCTGGAGGCGGCGAGGGAGAGGGTGACGAGGGCGAAGTCGAAGGCGAAGACCCGCCCCCGGATCCGGTCGGGCACCACGAGCTGCAGCCCGTAGGTGGAGAGGGTCCACTGGGCGCCACCACCCAGGTGGGCGACGGTCACCAGCAGGGCGGCCACGGCCATGGAGGGGGCCGCGGCGAACGCCACGTAGGCTGCGCCGAAGACGCCCAGGGCCAGGCCCAGGGCCGGGTAGAGCCGGGCGTCGTCGGGGCCGGCGATCCACCGGCCGAGGAAGGGGCCGACCAGGGCCCCCAGCCCTCGGGCGGCCATGAGCGTGCCGATGCCGACGTCCCCCTGGCCAAAGACCTCCACGGCGAAGACCGAGATGAGCACGAGCACCCCCGCCGCCAGGCCGAATCCTCCCTTCACCGACAGCAGCGCCAGGACGCGGTGGTCCCGGCGCGCGTAGGCCACGGTCTCCCGGACGGCCTCCACGGGGCCCGGATGGGCTGCGGCCCGGCCCTCGGCGAAGGGCCGCCGGATGCTGGCGAGGAGGGCGGCGGAGACGACGAAGGAGCCGCCGTCGATGAGGAAGGCGGCGTCCCGGCCCAGGGCGGCGGCGGCGATCCCCCCGACGGCCGCGCCCACGGCGAGCATCGTCCCCCAGGCGGAGCCGAGGAGGGCGTTGGCGAGACCCAGGTCCTCCCGGGCGACGAGGTTCGGGGCGGCCGCCTGGGAGGCGGGGTCGAAGACGGCGCTGAAGGACGACAGCGCGAACAGGAGCACGAAGGCCAGCCACAGGTCGCCGGGGTCCCGGACCAGGAGGAACCCGGCGCACAGGACGGCCCGGAGGAGGTCGGCGGCGATCATGAGACGGCGGCGGTCGAAGCGGTCGGCCAGAACCCCGCCCACCGGCGACATCACGAAGAAGGGCAGCTCCTGTCCGGCGACGACGAGGGCGAGGGAGAGGGCGGACCCGCGCAGCTCGAGGACGAGGCCGAAGAGGGCCACGGTGAGGAACCAGTCCCCGCCCAGGGAGATGAGCCCGCCAAGGTAGAGGCGGCGGAAGTCCCGGTTCCGGCGGAGGAGCCCCAGGCCGCCGCGGAGCCCGGTCAGGGACCTCGGTCTCGGTTCGCGCACGGCCACGGTGGTCTGCAAGACTACAGGGGAAGCCCGCACGAGGAGGAGGAGCCGTGCTCGAGGCGTTCACGTGGTACAAGCAGTCGGCCTTCCGGTGGAAGGGGGAGGGCCTGGTCGTCTACATCGACCCCTGGGGCGTGACCGACGCCGCCGACCCCGCCGACCTGGTCCTCATCACCCACGCCCACTTCGACCACTTCTCCCAGGAGGACCTGGAGCGGGTCCGGAAGGAGGGGACCAGGTTCCTCGCCCCCCACGACGTGGCCAGGGAGCTGTCGGGGGACGTCACGCCGGTGGCCCCCGGGGACTCGCTGGAGGCGGCGGGGATCAAGGTCCAGGCCGTTCCCGCCTACAACGTGAAGGAGGAGCGGCTGGAGTTCCACCCGAAGGCGAACCGCTGGGTCGGCTACGTCCTGGAGCTGGGCGGCCGCACGTACTACCACGCCGGCGACACCGACCACGCCCCGGAGCTCGACGAGGTCCGGAGCGACGTCGCGTTCCTGCCCATCGGCGGGACCTACACGATGGACCCCGCCGAGGCCGGAGGGCTTGCCCGCTCGATCTCCCCCCGGCTCGCCGTGCCCATGCACTTCGGGTTCGTGGTGGGGTCGCCGAAGGACGCCGAGGCCTTCCGACGGGAGGCCTCCCCGGTACCGGTCGAGGTGCTCACTCCGGTGCACCCGTTCGAGCAGGGGTGAGCCGATCGCCCGCGCGACCGGACGCCTCGTCGCCCCCCTGGCCCTGGCCGGGTTGGCCGTCGCCGGTGTCGTGACGCGGCTGGCCGAGGGGTACGGAACCTCCGCCTGCCCCGCGGGGGACCCCCTGGGCCCGGCCGGCGACTGCGCCGGCCTGGTGGCGAGCCTGGCCCTGCGGGTGGGGGTGGCGGCGGGGCTGGCGGCCGTCCTCATGGGACTGGTCTCGGTGGGGCTGCACCTGACGGCCATCCGGCGGGGGGAGGCCAGCGGCCCCGACGAGGACGAAGGGGAGACGTGAGGGAGGACCCGAAGGAGGGAGCGCCATGGCCCTGGGCTACGACCGTCCCCTCTACGTCCTGGCCTTCGACCACCGGGGCTCGTTCCAGCGGACGTTCTTCGGTGTGACCGGGGAGCCCTCCCCGGGGGAGGTGGCCAGGATCGCCGACGCCAAACAGGTGATCTTCGAGGGGTTCCTGGAAGCCCTCGCGCGGGGCGCGTCCCGGGAGCACGGGGGCGTGCTGGTGGACGAGGAGTTCGGGGCCGACATCGCCCGGGCCGCGCGGGCCGAGGGGCTCCTGTTCGCCATGCCGGTGGAGCGAAGTGGTCAGGAGGAGTTCGACTTCGCCTACGGGGAGGCCTTCGGGGCCCACATCGAGGACTTCGACCCCTCCTTCGCCAAGGTCCTCGTCCGCTACAACCCGGAGGGCGACGCCCGGGTGAACGCCCGGCAGGCGGAGCGGCTCCGCCGGCTGTCCGACTGGCTCCACAGGCGGAGCCGGCGGTTCCTCTTCGAGCTGCTGGTGCCGGCCACCGACGCGCAGCTCGCCGCGGTGGAGGGCGACCCCGGGCGCTACGACCGGGAGGTGCGCCCGGGGCTCATGGTCCGGGCCGTGCGGGAGCTGCAGGAGGCGGGGGTGGAGCCCGACGTGTGGAAGATCGAGGGTCTCGACCGCCGGGAGGACTGCGAGGCCGTGGCCCGGGCCGTCCGGGCCGGGGGCCGCGACGGGGTCGCCTGCGTGGTCCTGGGGCGCGGGGCCGACGAGGCCGCCGTCGAGCACTGGCTCCGTCAGGGGGCGGGGGTCCCGGGGTATGTGGGCTTCGCCATCGGGCGGACCATCTGGTGGGACCCCCTGGAGGCCTACGTGAAGGGGGAGGCGGGGAGGGAGGAGGCGGCGGGGGGGATCGCCGCCAACTACCTGCGCTTCGTCGGGGTGTACGAGGAGGCGGCGTCCGCCGCCCGGTAGCGGAAGGGAGGAGCCGTGGCCGTCATCAAGTGGATCGACCTGGTCGGGGTCTCGACGGACTCCTGGCGTGACGCGGCGAACCAGGCGCTGGCCGAGGCCGCGAAGACCATCCGGGGCATCGAGTCCATGGACGTCCTCGAGACGACGGCGGTGGTCCGGGACAACCGGATCGCCGAGTACCACACCCACGTCCGCATCCACTTCCGCATCGAGCGGTAGCGGGCGGCGGACGGCCGCGCCGGCCGGGGCGGGGAGCCGGGGCCCGTGGCCCCCCCGATAGACTGGGGCCGTGCCGGCCTCCATCGTCATCGGGACCCAGTGGGGCGACGAGGGGAAGGGCAAGGTCGTCGACTACCTGGCCGACGGCATGGACTTCGTGGTCCGCTACCAGGGGGGCAACAACGCCGGCCACACCGTCGTCGCCCAGGGCCGGGTCCTCCGGCTCCACCTGGTCCCCTCGGGCATCCTGTACCCCCACATCACCTCGGTCATTGCCGACGGCGTGGTCGTGGACCCCCGGGTGCTGCTGGAGGAGGTGGACGAGCTGTCCGCCCTCGGGATCGACTGCTCGCGCCTGGTGGTCTCCGGCAACGCCCACCTGATCATGCCCTACCACCTCGAGCTGGAGAAGGTGACCCAGCGCTACCTGGGCAAGCACGCGCTGGGGACGACGAAGCGGGGCATCGGCCCCGCCTACGCGGACAAGGCCGCCCGCATCGGCCTGCGCGTCCAGGACCTGTTCGACGAGAAGATCTTCCGGGAGAAGCTCGACGTGGCCCTCAAGGAGAAGAACCTCGTCCTGGCGAAGGTCTACAACCGCCTGCCCCTGGAGGCGGAGGACATCGTCCGGGACTACCTGGGCTACGCCGAGCGCCTGGCCCCCTTCGTGACCGACACCTCCCGCCTCCTCCACGAGGCCCTGCGGGCCGGCAGGAACGTGCTGCTGGAGGGCGCCCAGGGGACGATGCTGGACCTCGACCACGGGACCTACCCCTTCGTCACGTCCTCGAACCCGGTGAGCGGCTACGCCCTCGCCTCGGCCGGCATCGGGCCCCACGAGGTGGACCGGGTCATCGGCGTCACGAAGGCCTATGTGACGAGGGTGGGGGCCGGTCCCTTCCCCACCGAGGACCTGGGGGCCGCCGGGGCGCGCCTGCAGGAGCGGGGTCAGGAGTTCGGCGTGACCACCGGCCGGCGACGCCGGTGCGGCTGGTTCGACGCGGTCATCGTCCGCTACGCGGCCCGACTGAACGGGCTGACCGAGCTGTTCCTCACGAAGCTCGACATCCTGTCCGGCTTCGAGGCGGTGAAGGTCTGCACCGCCTACCGGGCCGACGGCGAGCTCTACGAGGACCTGCCCCCCCACCAGTCGCTGGTGCACCGAGCCGAGCCCGTCTACGAGGAGCTGGAGGGCTGGGCGGAGGACCTGGGCGGCGTCCGGTCCTTCCCCGAGCTACCGGCGGCGGCCCGCAAGTACGTCGAGCGGATCGGGGACCTGGTCGGGGTGCCGGTGCGGGTGGTGTCGGTGGGGCCTGACCGGGAGCAGAGCCTGCCGGTTGCATGAGGGTCCTGGTGGTCGGTGGAGGGGGGAGGGAGCACGCCATCGTCTGGCGGCTGGCCCAGAACCCCACCGTGGACCGGCTCTTCGCCGCTCCGGGGAACGCCGGCATGTCCCGGGGGGCGACCTGCGAGCCGATCGCCGCCGACGCCTTGGAGCGTCTGGTGGAGTTCGTGGAGCGGGAGCGGATCGACCTCACCGTCGTGGGGCCCGAGGCCCCCCTCGTGGCGGGCCTGGTGGACGAGCTGGAGGGGCGGGGACACCGGGCCTTCGGGCCCGGGCGAGAGGCCGCCAGGATCGAGGCGTCGAAGGCCTGGGCCAAGGAGCTGTGCGAGCGCTACGGGATCCCGGCCGCCCGCTCCCGCTCGTTCACCGACCTCGGCGCCGCCCTGGAGTACCTGGACGGCCTCGACCCGCCCTACGTGGTGAAGGCCGACGGCCTGGCGGCGGGCAAGGGGGTGACGGTGGCCGAGGACCGGGAGGAGGCGGAGGCCGCCCTCCGGGCCTGCCTGGTGGACCGGGTCTTCGGGGAGGCCGGCGCCCGGGTCGTGGTCGAGGAGCACCTGGTGGGCCGGGAGGTCTCGGCCTTCGCCCTCACCGACGGGCGGGAGGTGCTGCCCCTCGTGCTGGCCCAGGACTTCAAGCGGGTGGGCGACGACGACCAGGGCCCCAACACGGGCGGGATGGGAGCCTACTCACCGGTGCCCTTCGTCGGCGAAGCTGCCGAGGAGGCCATCCGCGAGCGGATCCTGGAACGGGCCGTCCGGGCCCTGGAGGCGGAGGGGATCCGCTACCGCGGTGTGCTCTACGCCGGTCTCATGATCACCGCCGAGGGCCCCAAGGTGCTCGAGTTCAACTGTCGGTTCGGTGACCCCGAGACCCAGGCCATCGTCCCGCGGCTGCGGTCGGACCTGGGGGAGCTGATCCTCGCCGCGTGCGAGGGCAACCTCTCCAACTACCGGCTGCACTGGGCCCCCGAGGCCTGCGTGACCGTGGTCGTGGCCTCCGCCGGCTACCCGGGGGAGTACCGGACGGGGTTCGAGGTCTCGGGCCTGGAGGAGGCCGAGGCGGTCCCCGGGGTGACGGTGTTCCACGCGGGGACGGCGGTGCGGGAGGGTAAAGTGGTCACCGCCGGGGGTCGGGTCCTGGCGGTGAGCGGCCTCGGCGCGACCCTGGCGGAGGCCAGGGACCGCGCCTACGAGGCCTGCTCGCGCATCTCCTTCCAGGGGATGCACTACCGCAGGGACATCGCCCGGGCGGCGGCCGAGGAGGAGGCCGGGGGCGGGCGAGGGCAGGACCGATGACGTGCTGGGCGACGGGGCGCGGCGCATGAGCGACGAGGCGCCGGTGGTGGGGGTGCTGGCAGCCTCGCCCTCGGAGCTGCCCGTCATGCGCCAGGCCGGGCTCATCCTGGAGAAGTTCGGCATCGCCCACGAGGTCCGGGTCATCTCGCCCGCCCGCAACCCGGACCTCATCGACGAGTACGCCCGCACGGCCTTCGAGCGGGGCCTCAAGGTCGTGATCTGCTCCACCGGCCTGTCGGGGCACCTGGCCTCGGCGGTGGCGGCGCGGACCGTGCTGCCGGTGGTGGGGGTCCCGATCGCCACGCCCCCCCAGCTCGACGGCCTGGAGGCCCTGTCCATCACGGCCCAGATGCCGAGCGGCGTGCCCGTGGCCACCGTGGGCGTGGACGCGGCGGTCAACGCGGCCGTCCTGGCCGCCGAGATCGTGGGCATCGCCGACGCCCAGATCCAGGCCAGGCTGTGGAAGTTCAAGGACGACCTGGCCGAGGGACTGCGGCTGTGAGCCCGGGCGCCGGGGGCGGGCGGTGATCCCACGGTACACGCTGCCCGAGATGGCGGCCGTCTGGTCCGACGAGGCCCGGCTCCGCCGGTGGCTCGAGGTCGAGATCCTCGCCGTGGAGGCCTGGGCCCACCTGGGGGTGGTGCCGGAGGAGGACGCCCTGGCCGTCCGGAGCCGGGCGAGCGTCTCCCCGGATCGGGTGGCCGAGCTGGAGCGGGTCACCCGCCACGACGTGGCCGCCTTCGTCCAGTGCGTGGCCGAGTCGGTGGGACCCGCCGGCCGGTGGATCCACCACGGCCTCACCTCGTACGACGTCGTGGACACCGCCCTCGCCCTGGCCCTGCGGGAGGCGGCCGACCTGCTCCTCGCCCGCCTCGAGCGGCTCCTGGCCGTGACCAGGCGCCGGGCTTTGGAGCACCGGGCCACCGTCATGGCGGGCCGGACCCACGGGATGCACGCCGAGCCCACCACCTTCGGGCACAAGCTCGCCCTGTGGGCCTTCGAGCTGGACCGGGACCGGGAGCGGCTCCGCCGGGCCCGGGAGGCGGTCTCCGTGGGGAAGCTCTCGGGGGCCGTGGGCACCTACGCCACCGTGGACCCCAGGGTGGAGGAGGAGGTCTGCGCCCGCCTGGGCCTGCGGCCGTCCGAGGCCGCGAGCCAGGTCCTCCAGCGGGACCGCCACGCCGAGTACCTGGCGGCCCTGGCCATCACCGCCGCCACCCTGGAGACCATGGCCACCGAGGTCCGCCACCTGGCCCGGACGGAGGTCCGGGAGGTGGAGGAGCCCTTCCTCCCGGGCCAGAAGGGCTCCTCGGCCATGCCCCACAAGCGCAACCCAGTGCGCTCCGAGCGGATCTGCGGCCTGGCCCGCCTGGTCCGGGCCGACCTCCTGGCGGCCCTGGAGGACGTGGCCCTCTGGCACGAGCGGGACATCTCCCACTCCTCGGTGGAGCGGGTGATCCTGCCCGACGCCACGGCCCTGGTGGACTTCATGCTGAAGGAGATGGCCGAGGTCCTGGAGGGGCTGAGGGTCTTCCCCGAGCGGATGCGCCGGAACCTGGAGGCCGGCGGGGGCCTCGCGTACTCCCAGGGGGTGCTGCTCGCCCTCGTCGAGCGCGGGATGGATCGGGACCAGGCCTACCGGGTCGTCCAGGCCGCCGCCGCCCGGGCCTGGGAGGGGGAGGCCGACTTCCGGGCCGAGCTGGCCGCCGACCCCGTGGTGGCCGGGCGGATCACCGCCGAGGAGCTGGCGGCGGCCTTCGACCCCGCCCGGTACCTGCGACACCTGGAGCCCCTCTTCGACCGGCTGCAGAAGCTGCCGGTGGCCGAGGAGGCGGCGCCGCCGGCGGGGGACGCCGGCGGGGGGGAGGCCTGAGGCGATGGGAGGGAAGCTGCTCACCCGGGGCAAGGTGCGGGACATCTACGACGTCGGGGAGGGACGCCTGCTCCTCGTCGCCACCGACCGGATCTCCGCCTTCGACGTGGTCCTGCCGAACCCCATCCCCGACAAGGGCCGGGTCCTCACGGGGCTGTCCCTGTTCTTCTTCGAGCGGACCCGGGACCTGGTAGGCAACCACCTCGTCTCCGCCGACCGCCGGGACTTCCCGGGCCCCTTCCGCGACGAGCCCGCCCTGGCCGGGCGGAGCATGCTGGTGCGTCGGGCCCGGGTGATCCCGGTGGAGTGCGTCGCGCGGGGCTACCTCTCGGGCTCGGGGTGGGCCGAGTACCGGGAGACGGGGCGGGTGTGCGGCGTGCGGCTGCCCCCCGGCCTGGTCGAGTCGGCGCGCCTCCCGGAGCCGATCTTCACGCCGACCACGAAGGCCCGGGAGGGCCACGACCTCCCCCTCACCTTCGACGAGACCGTGGAGCTCGTCGGCCGCGGCCTGGCCGAGCGGCTTCGGGAGCTCACCATCGCCCTCTACGAGCGGGGCGCCAGGATCGCCCTCGAGCGCGGCATCATCGTGGCGGACACGAAGCTCGAGTTCGGCTTCGCCGACGGCGAGCTCGTCCTCGTCGACGAGGCGCTGACCCCCGACTCCTCCCGGTTCTGGCCGCTCCAGGGCTACCGGCCGGGCCGGCCCCAGCCCTCCTTCGACAAGCAGTACGTGCGGGACTGGCTCGACGCGAGCGGCTGGGACCGGGAGCCGCCCCCGCCCGAGCTGCCCCCGGAGGTGGTGGAGCGGACGGCCGAGAAGTACCGGGAGGCCTACGGTCGAATCACGGGGGAACCCTTCGAGCGGTACCGCCGGCGGATGGGGGTGGGGCCGGAGTCGGGGGACCTGCCCGGTGGACCCGGAGGGCCTCCGCCGGGCGGCCACGGGGGGGAGGGCCCGTGAGGTACCGGTTCGAGGTCGTGGTCTCCCTGAGGCCCGGTCTCCTGGACCCCCAGGGGAAGGCCGTGGAGGCAGCCCTCCCGACCCTCGGCTGGACCAACGTCTCGGGGGTGCGGGTCGGCAAGCACGTGGAGCTCACCGTCGAAGCGGCGGGCGGCGACGAGGCCCGGGCCCAGGTGGAGGAGATGGCCCGGCGGCTCCTCGCGAACCCCGTCATCGAGGACTTCCGGATCCTGGCCGTCGAGGAGGTCGCGTGAGCCGCGTGCCCCGGGTCGGGGTGGTGACGTTCCCCGGCTCCCTGGACGACCGGGACGCCCTGCGGGCCGTCCGGCTCATGGGAGGCCAGGGGGTTCCCCTGTGGCATGCCGACCCCGACCTGGCGGACGTGGACGCCGTGATCCTCCCGGGGGGCTTCTCCTACGGTGACTACCTGCGGGCCGGGGCCATCGCCCGGTTCGCCCCGATCATGCGGGAGGTGGCTCGCTTCGCCGCCGCCGGGGGCCCGGTCCTGGGCATCTGCAACGGCTTCCAGGTGCTCTGCGAGGCGGGGCTGCTGCCCGGGGCCCTCGTCCGCAACCGGTCCCTCCGCTTCGTCTGCCGGATCGTGCAGGTCCGGGTGGAGACCTCGGCGTCGGTGGTGACGGCGGACCTGGTGCCCGGGGAGGTGCTCCGGATGCCCGTCAAGCATGGGGAGGGCCGGTTCGTCGCCGCCGAGCGGGAGCTCGCCCGCCTGGAGGGGGAGGGGCTGGTGGTCTTCCGCTACTGCGGGCCCCAGGGCGAGCTGGGGGACGAGCACAACCCCAACGGGTCCGCCCGGCACATCGCGGGGGTCCGCAACCCCGCCGGCAACGTCGTCGGGCTCATGCCCCACCCCGAGCACGCCGTGGATCCCGACGTGGGTCCCGTGGGCGGTCAGCCGCTCCTCGCCTCCCTCCTGGAGCGGGCGCTGGCCAGGGTCTGACGGCGGTGGCCGAGGCGGGCGAGCCCCTCCACCGGGCCCTGGGCCTCACCGACGACGAGCTGGAGATGATCCGGGCTGCCCTGGGGCGGGACCCGAACCCCACCGAGCTCGCCATGTACGCGGCCATGTGGTCCGAGCACTGCTCCTACAAGTCGAGCAAGGTGCACCTTCGGGGCCTCCCCGCCCAAGGCGAGGGGGTGCTCCTGGGCCCCGGCCTGGACGCCGGGGCCGTCGCCCTCGGCGACGGCCTGGCCCTGGTGTTCAAGATGGAGTCCCACTCCCACCCCAGCGCCATCGAGCCGTACCAGGGGGCGGCCACGGGGGTGGGTGGCATCGTGCGGGACGTCCTCGCCATGGGCGCCCGCCCCGTGGCCCTCCTGGACTCCCTACGCTTCGGGCCCCTGTCGGAGGAGCGCGACCGTTTCCTCCTCTCCGGGGTGGTGGCGGGCATCGGTGGCTACGGCAACTGCATCGGGGTCCCCACGGTGGGCGGGGAGGTGGCCTTCGCCGGACCCCACTCCTCGAACCCCACGGTGAACGTGATGTGCCTGGGTCTGGCCCGCACCGACCGGCTCACGGCGAGCCGGCGGGCCGAGCCCGGCGACCTCCTCGTCCTCGTCGGGGCGGCCACCGGCCGGGACGGGATCGGGGGGGTGTCGGTCCTCGCCTCCCGGTCCCTCGACGGGGGGGCCGACGAGCGGCGGCCGAGCGTCCAGATCGGCGACCCCTTCGTGGAGAAGCTCCTCGTCGAGGCCTGCCTGGAGATGGTGGAGGGGGGCCTCCTGGAGGGCCTGAAGGACCTGGGCGGGGCGGGGCTCACGTGCGCGGTGTCGGAGACGGCGGCCCGCCTGGACCTCGGGGCCGAGCTGGACCTGGACGCCGTGCCCCTCCGGGAGCCGGGCCTGGCGGCCTTCGAGGTCCTGACCTCGGAGTCCCAGGAGCGGATGCTCGCGGTCGTGCGGCCGGACCGGTTGGAAGCCGTGGGCGGCGTGTGCGCCAGGTGGGGCCTTTCCTGGGCCCCCGTGGGGCGACTCCTGCCGGGAGGCAGGCTCACCGTCCGGATGGGTGGGCGGGTGGTGGCCGAGGTGCCGGCCCGGTCCCTGGCCGACGAGGGCCCCGTCTACGAGCGGCCCCTGGACCCGCCGGCCGACCTGGAGGCCCTCCACGCCGAGGACCCCACCTTCGCTGCCTTCGCCGGGCCCCTGGAGGACGCCTTCCTCCGGGTGCTCGGCTCGCCGAACGTGGCCTCCAAGCGCTGGATCTTCGAACAGTACGACCACCTCGTCCAGGGCCAGACCCTCCTCGGCCCCGGCGCCGACGCGGCCGCCATCCGTATCGAGGGGACCCTGAGGGCGGTGGCCTGCGCCACCGACGGCAAGGGGCGCTACGGTCACCTGGACCCGTACCTGGGCGCCGCCCACGCCGTGGCCGAGGCGGCCCGAAACGTGGCCTGCGTGGGGGCCCGGCCCCTGGCCATCACGAACTGCCTGAACTTCGGCAACCCGGAGCGCCCCGAGGTCATGTGGCAGTTCTGCGAGGCCGTGCGGGGCCTGGCCGACGCCTGCCGGGCCCTGGCCACCCCCGTCACCGGGGGCAACGTCTCCTTCTACAACGAGTCGAGGGGCTCGGGGATCTGGCCGACGCCGGTGGTGGGGATGGTGGGTCTCGTCGAGGACTACCGCCTGCTCGTGCGCCCCGGCTTCCGGCCGGGGAACCTCGTCTACCTGCTGGGGGAGACCTTCTCCGAGCTCGGCGGCTCGGAGTTCGCCGAGGTCGTCCTGGGCAGGGTATCGGGGCGGCCCCCCGCCCTCGACCTGGGGCGGGAGGCGGCCCTCGTCCGGTTGCTGGTGGAGGCCGCCGGCCGGGACCTGCTGGATTCGGCCCACGACTGCTCCGACGGCGGGCTCGCGGTGGCCCTGGCCGAGTCGGCCATGGCGGAGGGATGCGGGTTCGCCGTCACCCTCCCGGGGGACCTCCCGCCCCACCTGGCGCTGTTCTCGGAGTCGGCTTCGCGGGCCGTGGTCTCGGTGGCCCCCGTGCGGGCGGCGGAGCTGGAGGCCCTCGCCGCCGAGCGGGGCGTGCCGGCGACGGTCCTCGGCGAGACCGGCGGCCCCCGGATGGCCTTCGACGGGCTCTTCGAGCTGGAGGTGGCGGCGGCCCGCGACGCCTGGGAGGGGGCCATCCCCCGGCTCATGGGCGCCTGACGGGGGTTCCCCAGAGGGTCCGGCCGGCCCCGGCCGACCGGCCGGCGCCGGGGACTTCACGGGGCCGGGGCCCAGCGCGTTGTTCCCCCAGACGGCGGGTTCGGAGGTGCGGATGGGGACGCGGCCCGGCGGGTGTGTCCCGCCGTTCGAGGCGTTCGTGGAACGCCACCGGCGGGCCGTCTACCGGTTCCTGCTCGTGGCGGTGGGGCCGGGGGAGGCCGACGACGTGTTCCAGGAGACGTTCCTCGCCGCGCTCCGCGCGTACCCGCGTCTGCGGCACGCGGAGCATCTGGACCGGTGGATCCTCCGGATCGCGACGCGGAAGGCGATCGACGCGCACCGGT